>JBOHCO010001608.1:0-5205 GCA_050698895.1 Streptosporangiaceae bacterium | reverse complement strand
CGTCGCCGCCGCGACGTCCACCGGCGGGATGACCGGCCAGGCCGACGGGCGGGTCGGCGACAGCCCCATCGTCGGCGCGGGCATTTACGCCCGTGACCAGGTGGTGGCGATCTCGTGTACCGGGGACGGCGAGGCGTTCATCCGCGGCGTCGTGGCGTACGACGTGGCGGCCCGGATCCGCTACGCCGGCGCGAGCCTGGCGCAGGCGATCCGGGACACCTTCGAGCACGAGCTCACCCAGCGCGGCGCGACCGGCGGCCTGGTCGCCGTCGGCGGCGACGGCCGGGTCGTCGTGGCCCACAACTCGCCGATGATGTTCTCCGCCCGCGGCACGGGCCCCGGGCCGGTGCTGACGACGTGACCGAACCGCCGTCCGGCGAGCCGTCGCTGAGGGAAGAGATCTTCGAGAGGATGGATGAGCTCACGCCAGCCGAGCGGAAGGTGGCGCGGACCCTGCTGGCCCGCTACCCGGCGGCGGGGCTGGAGAGCACGGCCGCGCTGGCCGCCGCGGCGGGGACCAGCAAGCCAACCGTGCTGCGCTTGCTGGGCAGGCTCGGGTTCGGCAGCTATCCCGAGTTCCAGGAGCGCCTGCGCGCCGAGGTCACGCGGTCCATGAGCCCGCTGAGCCGGGCCCGGGCCCGCCGGGCGGCACCATCCGACGACAGCGTGTTCCTGCGGGCCGTCGAGCTGCGCACTCAGCTGGTCACCCGGCTGCCGGACACCGCGCCGCCGGGAGAGGTCGAGCGAGCCGTCGCGCTGCTGGCCGGGCGCCCGAAGCACGTCGTCGTCTCCGGCGGGTACTTCTCCCGGCTGATCGCCCGCATGCTGGCCATGCAGCTGGACCAGCTCATCCCGAATGTGGACTACGCCGACGAGCCGCTCGGCGCTGATGTCGGGAAGTACCTGCGGGCCGGCCGCGACTCGGTCGCGATCGTCTTTGACGTGCGCCGGCACGAACTGGCCTCCCAGGAGGTCGTCTCGATGGCCAGGACCAGCGGCGTGAGCGTCATCCTGATCACCGACGAGTCGCTCTCGCCGGCCGCGGAAGAGGCCGACATCGTGCTGCCGGTCGCCGTCGACGGGGTCCCGTTCGACTCGTTCGCCGCGCTGCTGGTGCTCACCGAGAGCCTGGTCGACGCCGTCTTCCACCGGGCCGGCGAGGCAGCGATCGAGCGGATGGCCGACTGGGAGCGGTCAGTGCACATCTACCGGGCCTTCCCCAGCGGGGCCGCCGACTCTGAGGACGGGTCATGACCAGCACAGAAACCTCGGCCGCGGCTCAGCTCGCGCAGCTCGGCGAGGCGTACTTCGCCGCCCAGCACTGCTACGACCCGTACAACGCCACGCTGCTCGGCGTGGCGGAATTCGACGGGCTGTCCTTCGACCCGAGCCGCGAGGCGAGCCAGCGCACCGCGCAGGAGCTCGCGGCCATCGGCGCCCAGGTCCGCGCGATCGACACCGCCGGCCTCACCGGTGCCGAGCGCGTGGACCACGGGGTGCTCACCGCGCTGGTCGAAGGTGCCCGCGCCGACGCCGAGCACTCGCTGTGGGCCGCCAACGCGTCGGCGAAGAGCTACGTCAGCCGGCAGGGCCTGATCTTCCAGGCGGTGCCCGCCATGACCGTCGCCAGCCCCGAGGCCGCCGCGCGCTACCTCGACCGGCTGTCGAAGATCGGCGCGACCCTCGACGCGCTCGGCGCGCGGTACCTGGCCGAGGCCGCGGACGGGCGGACCCCCACCGCCGTCGGCGTCGAGCACGCCGTCGGCCAGCTGGAGGGCTACCTGGCCCGGCCGGTGTCCGAGGATGCCCTGCTCAAGCCGGCCCGCGAGGCGGAAACGGCGCTGCGCGAGGCGGCCGCCGCCCAGGTCACCGAGACCATCAGGCCGGCCATGCAGCGGCTCGCCGAGCTGCTGCGCCGCGAGCTGGCCCCGGTCGCCCGGCCCGACGACCGGGTCGGCATCCGCGAGATCCCCGGCGGCGAAGCGGGCTATCTGGCCGCGGTCGCGCGGCATACCACCACCGCCCTCTCGCCGGACGACATCCACGCCATCGGGCTGGCCGAACTCGACGAGCTGGCCGGATTGTGGTCCCGGATCGGGCAGGAAGTACTCGGTGAGAGCGAATTCGCCACCATCGCCGCGCGGATGCGCGACGACCCGGCGCTGCGCTGTCGCAGCCGCGAGGAAATCCTCGCGCTCGTCCAGGACGCCCTCGATCGCGCCGAGGCCGTGCGCGACACCTACTTCGAGCACTACGACATTCCCGCCTGCGCCATCGAGGAGATCAACCCGATCGACGAGGGCAACACCGCAGCGGCGTATTACCGGCCGCCGGCCGTGGATGGCAGCCGCCCCGGCGCGCACTGCCTGCTGATGACCAACCCGACGGAGCGCTACCGCTACGGGTACGAGGCCCTGGCGTTCCACGAATCGGTGCCCGGGCACCACCTGCAGCTCGCGACCGCCCAGACGCTCGACATCCCGCGGTACCGGCGCCACCTCGACGCCGAGCTGTGCGCCTTCAACGAGGGCTGGGGCCTGTACGCCGAGCGCCTGGCCGACGAGATCGGCCTGTACAGCAGCGGCATCGCCCGGCTCGGGATGCTGTCCGCCGCCTCGCTCCGGGCCTGCCGGCTGGTCGTGGACACCGGCCTTCACCACCGGGGATGGTCCCGCCAGCAGGCGATCGACTTCATGTACGCCCGCACCGCGGCCAGGCGCGGCCACGTGCGCAACGAGGTCGACCGCTACATCGCCTGGCCCGGCCAGGCGCTCGCCTACGTGACCGGCAACCGCGAGATCGTGCGCCTGCGTGAGCGGGCCCAGCACGCGCTCGGGCCTCGGTTCGACCTGCGCCGGTTCCACCACGCGGTGCTGCGCAACGGCGCCATCCCCCTGACCCTGCTCGATGACGAGATCGGGCGCTGGACCACCACGGAGGCGTGAGCATGGACATCACCATCATCGGCTCCGGTGCCATCGGCGGCACCCTCGGCGCCCACATGATCCGCGCCGGCCACGGCATCACGCTGTGCGACGCCGACGCGGCCCACATCGCGGCCATCCGCGAGCACGGGCTGATCATCGAAGGCCCGGTGAATGAGTTCACGGTGGCCGCGCACGCGATCACCCCCGATCAGCTCCCCGGCCGCATCGACCACGCCATCGTGGCCGTCAAGAGCCTGCACACCCGGGCCGCCGCCGAGCTGCTGCGCGGCCGCCTGGCCCCCGACGGCTACGTGCTCACCGTGCAGAACGGGCTCACCGCCGACACCATCGTCGACGCCGTCGGCCGCGACCGGGTCCTCTCGTCCTTCGTCAACTTCGGCGCCGACGTCATGGCCCCGGGCCGCATCATGCAGGGCAACGTCGGGACCTTCCGCGTCGGCGAGCTCGACGGCGGCCGGATCACCCCGCGCGTGCTGGACCTCGCCGGGGCGCTTCCGTACGCCAGGCCCACTGACAACGTGCTCGGCTTCTTGTGGGGCAAGGAGGCCTACGGGGCCATGCTGTGGGCCGGCGCCGTCTCCGACCTGACTATCGCCGAGCACCTGGAAGACCCCCGCTACCAGCCGGTCATGATCGCCATCGCCCGGGAGGTCCTGGCCCAGGCGCCGGTCAAGGTGGAGAGCTTCGACGGATTCGACCCCGACGACCTCGAGGGATCGCTCGGCCGCCTGGCCGAGTTCAACCGCAACAGCGCCAAGCAGTACAGCGGCATCTACCGCGACCTCGTGGTGCGCAAGCGCAAGACCGAGATCGACGAGGTGCAGCGGGACATCAGCGGCCCCATCTTCGACGAGGTGGCCAGGATCATCCGCGACATCGAAGCGGGCCGGCGGGTCAACGAGCGCGCGAACCTCGACGAGCTGGCCAGCTTCGTCGCCGGGCTGCCGGCCGCCTGAGGCGCGGCCGCCTGACACGGGGCAGCGCCGTCTTAGGAGGCGCTCCGGGGCGCCAGCAAGGTGGCGACCTCGGAGTCGTCGGCTCCGCCCAGCCCGGCCGCCTGGGCCAGCAGGTAGAGCTGATGGGCCGCCGCCGCGACCGGCAGGGCCAGGCCAGCGCCGGTGCCCGCGTCGAGCACGATGCCCATGTCCTTGACGAAGATGTCGCCGCGGGACAGGACCTCGGGCCGATGACCCGCGAGCGCGTCCGCGATCCGCGGCCCCCGGTCGGCCAGCATGAACGAGCTGGCCGCGCCCGCGCCGAGGGTCTCCAGCGCCGCGGCCGGGTCCAGGCCCAGCGCGCGGGCCAGGGCCAGGCCCTCGGCGGCGGCCGCGATGTGCACGCCGCACAGGAGCTGATTGACGGTCTTCATGGCCTGGCCGTCGCCCGGCCGGGTACCGACCCGCGCGGTCGTGCTGGCCAGCAGGTCGAGGACGGGCCGGGCGGCCCGCACCGCCCGGTCGCTGCCGCCGACCATGACCAGCAGGTCACCGCGGCGGGCTCGGGCGGGACCGCCGCTCACCGGCATGTCGAGCAGCTCGGCGTCGTGCCCGCCCAGCTCCGCGGCCAGCTCGCGGGCCCCGGCCACCCCGACGGTGCTGGCCAGCGCGACCACCGTGCCGGGGCGCAGGTTCGTCACGGCCCCGGCCGGGCCGAGCAGCGCCTCTCGGGCCTGGGCCAGCGTCCGCACCGCGATCAGCACCACGTCGGCGTCCCGGCCGGCGTCCGCCGCGGTGGGGGCGACCCGCGCGCCGGCCCCGGCCGCCGCCGCTACCCGGTCCGGCATGACGTCGAACACCACGACCGGCAGCGCCTCGGCCAGCCGCTGCGCGATCGGCAGGCCCATCGCGCCCAGCCCGATGACGGCCACCTGCTCCATGGTCACTCCCTGCCTCGCAGCCGCCTGACGGTCTGCGCCAGCGCCTGCTCGTCGCCGACGTTGCCCGCGAACACGACCAGCGGCGCCGGTCCGTCCGCCGCCCCTGGACCCGGCGCGCTGACCGGGTCCCACAGCGACACAATGCCGGGCAGCAGGGTGCCGCGAGCGATGGCCCGGGTCAGGGCCAGGCCCCGGGTCGCCAGGTCGCTCGAGGTGATCCCGCCCTTGCCGATGATCCACCCGGGCCTGACCTGTGCCGTCACCCGGCGCACCACGTCGACCAGCGCCGCCGACACGGTCCGGGCGATCTCCAGGTTGCCGTCCGCGCCGGCCGTGGCGACCAGCTCGCGGCTGGTGCACAGCGCGACGTCGGCGCCGGCC
>JBOHCO010001607.1:0-1247 GCA_050698895.1 Streptosporangiaceae bacterium | reverse complement strand
AGGTCAAGCTGTCCACGCCGGTGGTGCAGGTCGCCCAGGGCGGGTCGCTGTGGGGCAACGGCGCCACGCTGGTCATGCTGTCCGACGGCACGCTGCGGGCCTGGGGCGATAACTGGGCCGGGCAGCTCGGTAACCGCAAGCGCGGCCTGCAGCCATCCCCCATCCTGATCCGCCCGCCGGTCGGCGTTACCTACCAGAGCCTGGCCACTGGGTCGGCCACCTCCTACGCGGTCGCCACCGATGGCAACGTCTACGCCTGGGGTGCCAGTCATGTCGGGCAGGTCGGGAACGGGAGTGACCGCACCACGCTCAGGCCGGTGCTCATTCTTAGCGGAGCCACGTCGATCTCCTCGACGGCCAACAACGTGGTCGTCAGCGTGCCCAGGAAGCGGTGCAGCCGCCCACGGTGTGCCTGACCGCCGCTAGCTGACCGGCCGCTGGCTGACGAACTGCTAGCGGGCGGGCCGCTAGCTGACCACCTTGGCCGCGCCGAGCTTCAGCTTGATCGTGTTGCCCGGCCCGGGGAAGATCACGTTCAGCAGCGCCGTCAGCTCCCCGCAGTTGGCCACCGGCGGGATCGTGTAGGTTCCGGCCAGGTTGCCGCCCTTCACCACGCTGAACCCCTTCAGGCTGGCCAGGTCGACCTGGGCCGGCGTCGCGCTCTGGCAGGTCTTGGGCACCGGGATGGCCAGCCCGGAGATGAACAGCGATGCCAGCTGCAAGATGATCTTGGACTGCGTCTCGACCGCGCCCGTGCTGACGTTGAGCTGACCGGTGGTCTTGCCGTCCTGGACGAGGTTGGCCGTCGCGGTAACCGGACGATGCCGAACTCCTTGAACGTTATCGTCGCCGAGGGCAGCGAGAGGTCCGCGGTCAGCTTCGCAGTGGTGAGGCTGACCGTCGCGGTGAGCTTGCCCGGGCCCAGCGTCACGTTCGCGTTCACGGACTTGATAACCGTGCTGCCCGTCACCTTGTACTTGACCGTGAGTGACTTGCCGACCGAGGCCGAGGCCGCACTGGTGATGCCGCCGGCCGGGACCAGCAGGCCGACCATGGTGAGGACCGTGAGGGCACGCCGCGGGGTGCGCCGCAGCCGCGGGCTTATTAGGGACCACATGGGTGTTCGCCTCTCCTTTTAAAACGGACCGATCAGAGCGGAGGTGTGCGGATGCGGGTGGCGGGGTGGCCCGGCCGCCGGCTGGCGCGCCCCCGGCGGGTGCCGCGCCGCCCGGCCTCAGGGCGTGGAC
>JBOHCO010001606.1:0-2421 GCA_050698895.1 Streptosporangiaceae bacterium | reverse complement strand
CGCAGCCGGGCGGCCTGCACGACGCGCAGCCGCTGGGAGAGCACCGACCACGCGGCCGCCTCGTACGGGGAGTGGAAGCCGCACGGCCGCAGCCCGGGCAGCCGGGCCTGAGCGTCGGCGATGACCGGATCGCGGCGGGCCACCTCCGGCCAGCCGCGCCCGTCGACGTCCAGGGCCAGGAACCGGCACGCCTGCGCGGCGGCCGCATCGAGATCACCGTCGCCGGTCACCACCACGCGCGCGGTATCCCCGGCCTGGGCCACCTCGGCCTCGGCGCGGCGCCAGTCCGCCTCGACGCAGAACACCGTGCGCAGCCCTGTTCCGGCCTGCCCTGTTCCGGCCCGGCCGCCGGCCAGCGCGGCGGGAGTGAAGCCCTCCCAGAACCGCTGGCTGGTCTTCAGCGACCACGGCCCGAGGACCTCGTACTCGGCCACCCGTTCAGCCATCACTCGCTCCGCTCGATCACCTTTACCGGTACCGGCACGGTAGCGGCCGGCACCGACACCAGCACCGCGGCCACCAGCACCGCGACGACGCGGCCGGGCGCACCATCGGGTGACGTTCGCGGTGCTGGCGGCAGGCGTGGCGGCGTTCGCGCTGCTGCAGTCGCTGGTCATCCCCGTCCTGACCACGGTGCAGCAGGAACTGCATACGACCCAGGCCGCGGCGACCTGGGTGCTGACGGCCTACTTGCTGTCGGCGTCGATCATGACGCCGATCCTGGCCGGGTCGCGGACTCGTGCAGGCCACGGGCGAGCCCGCCGCCGACACCTGGCCGCGACTCCTCGACCTCCACCTGGCCGGCATGCGCACCGCACCGCCTCCGGAGCGCTCCGGAATGCGGAGCTAACCAGGTTGAACTCGTAGTGCATGCGGCTACCAGGGTTCGATGGTCAGGCCGGTTGCGGCGAGGCAGCCGTCAATCAGGTGGGGCCGGTACTGGATCTTCTTCAGCTTGCGCTTGATGATGCGGACGAGGCTGTCCAGGTTCGGGGCGGCGAAGTTGGCCATGGCGCGCTTGAGCAGTGACCACGTGCTCTCGGCGGGGTTGAGGTCGGGCGCGTAGGCGGGCAGTCGGTAGATCCGCAGCCAGGCGGTGTTCTGCGCGGCGAACTCGGCCAGTTCCGGGGCCAGGTGGATGTTTAGGTTGTCCCAGCACCACACCACGGGCGCGGCCAGCTGCCGGTGCGTGGCGAGGATCAGATCGCGGTAGTCGCTCCAGGTGAACCCCTTCGGCTCGTCCTTGCGGCGGTGGTACACCAGGAGCTGGCAGAACAGGCGCGGCCGGTCGCCGGGCCGGTAGCACACCACGCCGGCGATGCTGACCCGCCCGCCGCCCGCGCCGCGTACCTTCACCACCGGGCGGGCGCCGCGCCGGGCCCAGGTCCGGCCTCTCGGCGGGCTCAGCCCCTGGCCTGCCTCGTCTTCGAAGCAGATGAAGGCGCCCAGGTCGCGCGCGGTGCTTTTAACTGCGGCCATACCTCGGCCTTCCACACCGCCACCGCGGCCTCGTCGCGTTCCATCGCCTGGCGGACGGGGACCTGGCACGACCAGCCGTGCCGGCGCATCAGCTTCGAGGTGCCCTGGACGGTGTACCCGACGTGGAACCGCCGGCCGATCAGCGTCTTGATGCGGCCCAGCGTCCACCGCTGGTCATCAGCGAACCCGTGCGCCAGCAGGCCTTTCCCCAGCTCCAGTTCCAGGAGCGCCCACTGCTGCGGGCTCAGCCGCTCGGCCGATACTGGCCCCTTCGACCGCAGCGCCCCGGTCCCGCCCTGCTGCCAGGTCCGCCGCCACCGCCGCACCGAACCCGGCGTGACCCGCAGGTCCGCCGCGATCTCGCCGACATCATCTCCGGCGGCGAACCGCCCGGCCGCCTCCAGCCGCACCCGCTCCCGCCGTTGCTGTTCCGCAGGCGTGTACCCGCCGCGTTGCGCATACCTCATGCCCTGGTCATACGCCGGAAACCAGTCGACGTCACGACCCAATCTCTACGAGTTCAATCTGGTTAGCCGGCTAAGCCGCCCGGCGCAGGCGACGCGAGTCATCGGCGGGTAGCCTGTCGGTCGTCCGGAATGGCGCCGGCACGCAGCAGACGGGATGAGGCGAAGCTGGATGAACGGTGAGCACCCGGCTTTCGACACCACCGTCGCGCACCACGCGCGCATCTACGACTACCTGCTTGGCGGATGCTTCCTCTAAGCACACACTAGCTTCGCGTCCCTCGTGCCGTCCATGAAGCTGCCTCATCACGGCCTAGCAGGACTGGCTTGCGGCATCGTGCCCCCCGTCATCTGTCGCTAGCGCAACGGCCGGGTTGCCACGATGCGGCACTTGTCTGCTGTTTAGCTTGGCGGTAGCTTTCAATAGCGATATCAAGTAAATACGGCGAACCTTCGCTTCCCTTGTGAGGGTCAGAGA
>JBOHCO010001605.1:0-4399 GCA_050698895.1 Streptosporangiaceae bacterium | reverse complement strand
GCGCGGAAGCCCGCCTCGTCCTCGGCCAGGATCCACGCCTCGCCGATCGGCGTGTCCACCGCCGTCAGCGAGGCGGCCAGCGCCTCGAACGCCGCCGCGGCCGGCCGCGGCCCGATCCCCGACCAGCCGCCGAAGGCCGCCGCCGTGGCCGGGCCGTAGACGTGCAGGTAGCGCCGCGCCAGCTCGAGGCGGGCCTCGCGCGGGCCGGTCTCCGGCCGCGGCACCGTCCACACCGTCGGCCGCCGCGCGCCTTCCCACCGGATCAGCACCGTGCCCGTCGCCGCCGCGTACCTGAGCATGCCGTGGTGCACGCCCAGCGCCCGGGCCGCCTCGGCGCAGTTCATCGGGCGGTCGCCGAGCAGGACGCGGAGGCGGGCGGCCAGGTCCTCGGCCCGGCGCCGGCCCCTCGCGTCGTCGGGCAGCGTCCCGAGCGAGAAGACCGCCAGGTCGCAGGCGGCGACCACGAAGACGCTGAACCGCGGGCCCCAGAGCTGAACCAGCGACGGGTCCGCCCAGGCCAGCGGCTCGGTGCCCGCGACCCGCGCGTGGATCGACAGCACCGCGGCCCGGGGCATGCTGTCCTGAAGTCCGGCCCAGGCCGCGCGCCGGAGCGAGTCCGCTCCCGGCGGAAGCCGCTCGTCCAGCACGCCGGCCCGCCGCCGGAACGCCAGGATCTGCGGCCGCGTGAGGCTCAGCCGAGTCCCGGTCACGCGCCCAGCATCCCAGCCCGCACCGACCGCGCGAGCCGGGGAGCCAGTTGATCGGCGAGATCATGCCCCCCGTTGACGTCCACCGTCCGGGCCGTCACCCAGCAGGTCTCCGACGTCACCGGAGATCGTCATGCTGGACAGTAGAAGAACGGCGTCTTCTGCGGGCCGGGCGCGATGCAGTTCACCATCACGCCCCGGTTGCCGATCTCGTGGGCAACGCCTTGGTGAAGGGCTCGACCGGCGCCTTGCTGCCCGCGTAGGCCGAGTACGTCGCCGCCGTGACCGCGACCTGGGTGGTGACCATGTTGACGATGCGCCCGTTGTCGGCCATAACCCTCCGTAGTTACCGTGCCGCGTACGTCGCGATGACCTGGTCAATCGTCGGGAACGTCGGCAGGACCTGGCCCGCGGCCGACGGCATCAGCCCGCGCAGCAGCTGGCCGACCTCCCGGTACGGATCCCGGACGTTCTGGAACGAGCGCGAGATCTCGTAGGCCTGCCCGTCGCAGCCGTGCAGCCGCCAGGCCGTCATCGCCGGCCGGGACTCCTCCGCGCTCACGTTGTAGACGTCCGTCCAGACCTCGCTGACCCCGGTGATCTCGCTCCAGCGGACCGGCCCGATCTCCGCCACCGCCGCGTCCAGCAGCATGAAGCCCTCGGTGAACGCGTAGAACCAGACGTCGCGCTTCGGCACCCGCCCCCGGAACAGGCTCACGCCGAACCAGGCGCCCTCCAGGAACGGGAACAAGACCAGCAGCGGCAGCACGCCGGGGATCCGGGCCGCGGCCGCGCCGATCAGCACCGGGATCGCGGCCAGCGGCGCCAGCCCGACCACGTACGCCCGGCGCGCCACCCCGCCCCCGGCCCGCGCCGTGAACACCCCGGCCACCTCGCCGCACTCCAGCCCCGTGGCCAGCTCCGCCGCGTGCGCCAGCGGCCCGGCGTAGCGGTGACTCTGCTGGTCAACACGCCGCTGGAAGCCCGCGCGCAGCTTCTGCTCAGCCTCCGGCCGGATCGGCACGACAGTCCTCCCGAAGCGTCGTCGTCCGCCCCGGAGAACGTCCCGTATCCTCGCCCGGTTCGACTACGAGCCCGATCCGCGCGCGTGCGCGTCCAGGATGCGGGCGATCGCCGCGGTCACCTGCTCCGCGTACCCGATGTTCAGCCACTCGTCCGGCACGTGCATGTTCGAGTCCGCGCCCAGGGCGCCCGTGACGACGAAGTCCGCGTCCGGGTAACGGCGGCCCAGCATCTCCATGAACGGGATTCCGCCGCCGATGCCCAGCTGCCGGTACGGCTCGCTGAACACCGAGCCCGTCAGGTCGTCCAGCGCCGCGGCCAGCCAGCCCGACAGCGCCGGCGCGCTCCACCCGTTGAGCGTCACGAAGTCCCGCACCTCGACCTCGGCCCCGTAGGGAACGTCCGTGGTCAGCGCCTTCTCCAGCTCGATCCGGGCCGCCTGCGCGTCGGCCGTCGGCGGCGTGCGGAAGCTCAGCCGCAGCGACGTCGCCGGGCGCAGCACCGCGCCCGCCGACGCCGGCTCCGGCAGCCCGTCCGCGCCGATGACCGACAACGTCGGGCGCCAGGTGTTGTTCAGGATCAGCTCGGCCGGGTCCGCCACCACGGCCGACATGCCCCGGACGAACGGAATCCCCCGTGCCGCCGAGTCCGGCTGGAGAGCCGCGAAAGCCCGGGCGTCCGAGCGCCGTTGCGGAGGAATTTGCACGTTCATCTCGCGGAGCAGGATCTCGCCGGTCGCGGAATCCTCCAGCCGGTCCAGCAGCTGGCGCATGATCCGGAAGGAACTCGGGACGATGCCGCTGGCCATCCCCGAGTGCACCCCCGACTCCAGCACCCGCACCGTGACCGTGGCCGCCACCATGCCCCGGAGGCTGGCCGTCAGCCAGAGCCGCCGGTAGTCCGGGCCGCCGCCCGCGTCCAGGCAGACGACCAGGTTCACCTCGCCCAGCCGGTCGGCCAGGAGCTCCAGGTAGGCCGGCAGGTCCGGGCTGCCCGACTCCTCGCCCGTCTCCAGCAGGATGACCGCGCGGCCGTGCTCGCCGCCCGCCGCCCGCACCGCCTCCAGCGCGCTGACCGCCGCGTACCCCGAGTACCCGTCGTCCGCCGAGCCGCGCCCGTACAGCCGTCCGTCCCGCAGGACCGGCCGCCACGGCGCCAGCCCCTCCGACCAGTCCCCCAGCGGGGGCTGCTTGTCCAGGTGACCGTACAAGATCACCGTGCCCCGCGCGCCCGCGCCCGCCGTGGCCGGGATATCAATCATCAGCAACGGTGCGCGGCCGTCCAGCTCCACCACCTCCGGCCGCCCCAGTCCCCGTGACCCGACCCAGTTCGCCACGTGGTCCACCGCCGCGCGCAGCTGACCCGTCGCCGCCCAGTCGGCGTCGAACGACGGGGACAGCGCGGGGATCGCGATCAGCCCGGACAGGCTCGGGATAACGTCGTCGGCCCAGGTCTGCGCGATCACGTCGCGCACTCGTGTCTGATCCATGCACCGGAGTCTGGCACGGCCGCCGGCCAGCGCCCGGGCGGGGCCGCGGGCGGCCGGGGACAATGGCACCGTGCCTAACATCGCGTCCTACGACGGAACCCAGCTCAGCTACCGAGTAACCGGTGACGGCCGCCCCCTGGTGTGCCTGCCCGGCGGCCCCGGCCGGGCGTCCGAGTACCTCGGCGACCTCGGCGGCCTGAGCAGCTCACGGCAGCTCATCCTCCTCGATCCCCGCGGCGTCGGGCTGTCCGCCGATCCCGCGGACCCGGCCAGCTTTCGCGTCGACCGCCTGGTCAATGACGTTGAGGCGCTCCGCGTCCACCTCGGCCTGGACCAGTTCGACCTGCTCGCGCACTCCGCCGGCGCCGTCCTGGCCACGCTGTACGCCGCCGCCTGCCCCGAGCGCTTGTCCGCGCTGATCCTCATCACCCCCGGCCTGGCCGCTATCGGCGTCGAGAGCACCGAGGACCAGTTCCGGGCCGCCCTCCGCCGCCGCGCCACCGAGCCCTGGTACCCCGAGGCGCTCGCCGCGCTCGAGCGGATCCTCGCGGGCGACCTGTCGATGGACGCCTTCCGCGCGTCCCGGCCCTTCTCCTACGCGCGCTGGGATGACACCACCCGGGCTCACGCCACCGCCGGGGTCGCCGAGCGGCACCAGGCCGCGCGGGAAGGCTTCTTCGCCGACGTAGACCTGGACCCGGCCGCGATCAGGTCCGCCCTGAAGAAGCTGACCGCGCCAGTGCTGCTCTACGCCGGCGACCTGGACCCGATGGTGCCGCCCGCCGTGGTGCGGGAGGCAGCGCCGCTGTTCAATGACGCCACGGTTCTCGTCCAGCCCGGGGCCGGGCACTTCCGCTGGGTCGACGACCCCGCGGCGTTCGCCGCCGCCATCGCCTCGTTCCCCGGCTGATCACCCGCGAGGCCGTGGCTCTACGGCGCCTACCCGCTGGCGACGCCGGGCCCGCCGTCGCTGCTCTCGCTAGGTGGGGTAGGGGTCGGGGGTGGTGGTGTAGGTGCGTCCGGCTGGGGTGGTGAGCTGGAAGTGGCCGGGTGTGGGCTGGGTGAGGGTCCAGCCGGGGAGTTGCTTGATCTTGTGGTGGGTGCGGCAGTGGCCGCCGAGGTTGCATTCGCAGGTGAGGCCGCCTTGGTCGTAGGGGGTGGTGTGGTCGAGGTCGGCGTG
>JBOHCO010001604.1:0-2547 GCA_050698895.1 Streptosporangiaceae bacterium | reverse complement strand
GGATCATGGTCATGCTGGCCGCGCTCCCGGACGGCGACAACCTCACCTTCACCCGCCTGCAGGACATGATCGGCCTGACCCCGGGCAACCTGATCACCCACCTGCGCAAGCTCGAGGACGCCGGCTACCTGACCAGCGAGAAGACCGGCAACGGGGTCGCCTCGAAGACCACGATCGCGCTGACCAGCCAGGGCCGCGCCGCGCTCGCCGCCTACACCCGGACGCTGCGCGACCTGCTCGGCGGCCTGTAGCCAGCCAGCCCCCCCGCCCGGCAGGCGGGGCTAGCTCCCTGCCCGGCCGTCCCGGCCGACCAGATGGCGGCGGACGGGCAGGCGGAACGGCCGAGTACCGTTCTGGTATCAAATGAGAACATGTTCTAGTCTGAGGCGCGTGGCGCTGAACATCGCGGACCTGTTTGAGCACGCCGTCGACGCCGCCCCCGGCCGCCCGGCGGTCAAGGCCGGAGACCGGGTGCTGACCTACGCCGAGCTGGAGGCCGACGCCAACCGCCTGGCGCACTTCCTGAGCTCGCGCGGCATCCAGCCCGGCGAGCACGTCGCCCTGTACGCCAGGAACGGCATCGAGCACGTGGTCGGCCTGCTCGCGATCCTGAAGATCCGCGCGGTGTCGATCAACGTCAACTACCGCTACGTCGAGAGCGAACTGGACTACCTGCTCGGCAACGCCGACGTGGTGGCGGTGCTCCACGAGCGCTGCTACGCGCCGCTGGTGGCCCGCTGCGCGGCCCGCCGCCCCGCGCTGCACACCTTCATCGCGCTGCCCGATGTCACCGACCCGGCCTGCGACGCCGACGTGGCGGGGTTCGGCGGCGTGCTGTACGCCGACGCGGTGGACGGGCCGAGCGCGGCCCGGGACTTCGGCCCGCGCAGCGCCGATGACCTGCACATCATCTACACCGGCGGGACCACGGGCTTCCCCAAGGGGGTGATGTGGCGGCAGGAGGACTTCTGGCGGGTGCTGGCGGGCGGCATCGACCACTACACCGGCCAGCGGCTGACCGAGTACGACCAGGCCGGGCAGGCCCGCCAGGACGGCCGGCTGGTCACCTTCCCGCTCAGTCCGCTCATGCACGGCGGGGCCCAGACCGGGCTGCTGATGCACCTGTTCGCCGGGCACCTGACGCTCCTGGAGCCGAAGTTCGACCCCGCGCGGACGTGGGAGATCACCGAGCGCGAGGGCGTCCAGTTACTGTTCATGACCGGGGATGCGATGGCCCGGCCGCTGATCGAGGAGTTCGAGCGGCAGGCCGCCACCGGGCGGCCGTATCAGGCGGACAGCCTGGTGGCCATCTCCAGCACGGCGGCCATCTTCAGCCCCGAGGTCAAGGGCCGCTGGCTGAAGGCGTTCCCGAACGCGTTCCTGACCGACTCCATCGGCGCCACCGAGACCGGGTTCCAGGGCACCGGCCTGCAGGACCCCGGCAGCGTCGGGCACGACGGCGCGCTGGTGAAGCTGGGCCCGGACTCGGTGGTCATCGGCGACGACGGCCGGGTCCTCGACCTGGCCGCCAGCGTCGGGCAGGTGGGCCGCCTGGGCCGGACCGGCAACGTCCCGGTGGGCTACTACAAGGACCCCGAGAAGTCGGCCGCGACGTTCCTGGTCTTCGACGGCGTGCGCTACTCCGTGCCCGGCGACCGGGCCCGGATCGAGCCCGACGGGAAGGTCACCCTGCTCGGGCGCGGCTCGAACTGCGTCAACACCGGCGGCGAGAAGGTCTACCCGGAGGAGGTCGAGGCGGCGGTCAAGGCCCACCCGGCCGTCTACGACTGCCTGGTCGTCGGCGTCCCCGACGACACCTACGGCCAGGCCGTGGCGGCCGTAGTCGAGCTGCGCCCCGGCCAGTCCGTCGAGCTCACGGCGCTGCGCGAGTTCCTGCGCGCCAGCCTGTCCGGGTACAAGCTGCCGCGGGCCATGACGCTGGTGCCCAGGATCCCGCGCAACCCGGCCGGCAAGGCGCAGTACCCGCGGGCCAGGGAACTGGCCCTGGCCCCCGGCGAGGCGCGCCAGACGGTCTGATTCACCGGGCCGTCACGCGCTATCTTGACGCCGTTCACAGCCATTGCCCATATTGAGTCACATGCTGACACGAAGAACGTTTTTCCAGCTCATGGGTGCGTCCACCGGTGCGGTGATCACGGGCTCCCAGCTCCTGTCCCAGGCCGCGGCCAGCGCCGCGCCGGCGCTGTCCCCGCACGGCTCGAATGGCATCGAGCACGTGGTGATCCTGATGATGGAGAACCGGTCATTCGACCATTTCCTGAGCTGGCTGCCAGGGGCTGACGGCCGCCGGGACATGGCCTACCTGTCAACCGACGGGAACGTCTACCCCAACTACCCGCTGGCGCCCGACTTCCAGGGCTGCGGCTACAGCGACCCCGATCACAGCTGGGAGGGGTTCCTGGTCCAGCGCAACTTCGGCCGGATGGACGGCTTCCTGCAGCGGCCGACCGCCCCGGCCGGCAACCCCGGCGTCACCCTGGCCGCCGCCAACACCTTCCCGGCCGGCTACTACACCAACTTCCACCA
>JBOHCO010001603.1:0-4487 GCA_050698895.1 Streptosporangiaceae bacterium | reverse complement strand
CGCAAGCTCCTCGCCGAAAGCTGGCCTGGGGCCGCGGGAGGTGCGGGGGGTCGTCCCTCCGCGAGCCAATAGAGCTGGCCTGCCTCTTAGTCGTCCTTGCGCCAGCTCAGCAGGTCGCCGGGCTGGCAGTCGAGTGCATGGCAGAGCCTGGTCAGCGTGCTGAACCTGATCGCCTTGGCCCGGCCGTTCTTCAGGATCGACAGGTTGACGATGGTCACTCCGACCTGCTCAGACAGCTGGGTGAGCGTCATGCCCCGGTTGGCCAGTAGCTTATCCAGGTGGATGTCGATGGCGTGCTCGGGCTGATCGGGCTCTGCCGCCATCACACCGTGCCTGCGAGGTCATCGCTCATCCGGGCGCCCAGGCGCATCACCCGCGCCAGCGTGAGCAGACCGCAAGCGATGAGCACGGGCGGGACGAAGCCGCTGAGCTCGGCATTGACCACGTTGCTGACGACCGGCACGGAGTCGGCCACGACGGTCGAGGCGTAGACGCTCTGCGCGATGCTCTCGCCCGCCGTGACCATCAGGACGCCGACCAGGATGAACCAAGCCAGGAACCGCAGCCGCGCGGCCATTAGGGGCGCGAAGGGCCCCGCTCTCCGCGCGGTGCTCACGAGTTGCCAGAGCAGCAGGAGGATAGCTAGGTAAAGGACGACCGTCGGGATCTGGGTCAGCGTGACCAGCGTCCGCTGTCCCAGGGTCGGCCGGTTCACGCACGCCAGGACATGCTCGCCGGTGCTCGCGTAGGCCCCCGGCCTTAGATGCGCGAGCAGCTTTCCGGTATCAGCCTCGGTGATACCGTTCAGCGGCACCGTCGCGCAGGCCGGCCCCGTTCCGTAGCCACCGAGGCTGACGTGGTTCCAGGGCAGCAAGAGCAACCCCGTCACCAGCAGGGCCCCGATGAACATCAAGATGGTGGCCACAGCGCCGCCCAGCGGCTGGGTCAGCTTCCGGTCCATGCCGCCGGTCATGACAGCCTCCTGTTATCGTTTTTCGATATTATCGAGAAACGATAACAGGAGCTCCGGCTGTGCGCTAGGCCTTGCTCTCGGTGGCGACCTTGGCCGCCAGGTGCGAGGGCAGCGGCTCGTGCCTGGCGTACTGCCTGGTGAACGAGCCCGTGCCGTGCGACATCGACCGCAGGTCGATGGCGTAGCGGGTGATCTCCAGCTCCGGGATCTCGGCCTTGACCAGCGTCCGGCCGCCCGGTACCGGCTCGGTGCCCAGCACCCGGCCGCGCCGCGAGGACAGGTCGGACATGACCGCGCCGACGTAGTCGTCGGCGACCAGCACCGACACCTCGTCCACCGGCTCCAGCAGCAGCACCTGAGCCTTCTCGGCGGCGTCGCGCAGCGCGGCCCGGCCGGCCTTCTGGAAGGCCATGTCGGAGGAGTCCACCGAGTGGGCCTTGCCGTCGTACAGGGTGCAGCGGATGTCGACCATGGGGTAGCCGGCCAGCACGCCCTGCTCCATCTGCGAGCGCAGGCCCTTCTCCACCGAGGGGATGAACTGACGCGGTACTACGCCGCCGACGATCTTGTCGACGAACTGGAAGCCCTCGCCGGAGGTCAGTGGCTCCACCTCGACGTGGCAGATGCCGTACTCGCCGTGCCCGCCGGACTGCTTGACGTTCCGGCCCAGTCCCTGCACCTTGCCGCCGAACGTCTCACGGAGCTGGACTCGCAGCGGCACGGTCTCCACGCCGACGCTGTAGCGGCTGTTCAGCCGGTCGAGGAGCAGGTCGACGTGGGCCTCGCCCATGCACCACAGCACCAGCTGGCGGGTCTCGGCGTTGTTCTCCAGGCGGAGGGTCGGGTCCTCGGCCACGAGCCGGACCAGGGCCTGCACCATCTTGTCCTCGTCGGCCTTGGACTTGGCCGTGATCGCCACCGGCAGCAGCGGCTCGGGCATGTCCCAGGACTCCATCAGCAGCGGCCGGTCCTTGTCGGACAGTGTGTCCCCGGTCTCGGCCGTGCTGAGCTTGGCCACGGCGCAGATGTCGCCCGCGATGCACTGCGAGACGGTGCGCTGCTGCTTGCCCAGCGGCGAGGTGATCGCGCCGATGCGCTCGTCCAGGTCGTGGTCGGCGTGCCCGCGCTCGGCCCGGCCGTGGCCGGAGACGTGCACGGTCGCGTCGGGGCGCAGGGTGCCCGAGAACACCCGGACCAGGCTGATGCGGCCCACGTACGGATCGGAGACGGTCTTCACGACCTCGGCCACCAGCGGCCCGGCCGGGTCACAGGCCAGCCCGTTGACCGGCTTGCCGTCGACCGTGGTGACGACGGGCAGCGGGTGCTCGGCCGGGGCCGGGAACGCCTGGGTCATGACCTCGAGCAGCTCCTCCAGGCCGATGCCCTGCGGGGAGGCGGCCGCCAGCACCGGGTAGAAGGTGCCGCGGGCCACGGCGGTCTCCAGGTCGTCGATCAGTACCTTGGAGTCGATCTCCTCGCCGGACAGGTACCTGTCCATGAGGGACTCGTCCTCGCTCTCCTGGATGACCGACTCGATGAGCGCGGACCTGGCCTCGGCCACGCGGTCAGCGTCCGCGGCCTCGACGTCGCGCTCGGCGCGGCTGCCGCCCGAGTAGTCATAGAAGCGCTCGGTCAGCAGGCCGATCAGGCCGCGCACGCCGCTGTCGCCGTCCGAGACGGGCAGGTACAGCGGGGCCACCGAGTCGCCGAACGCGTCCCGGCAGGCGGCCAGCGCCTCGTCGAAGTCGCCGCGCTGGTGGTCGACCTTGGTGATGACGACGGCGCGGGGCGTCCCGGCCTTGGCGCACTCGTCCCACAGCATCCGGGTCAGGCCGTCCACGCCGTCCGCGGCCGAGACGGTGAACAGGGCGGCGTCGGCGGCCCGGAGGCCGGCGCGCAGGTCGCCGGTGAAGTCGGCGTAGCCGGGGGTGTCCAGGAGGTTGACCTTGACCCCCGCGTGCTCGAACGGGATGAGGGTCAGGTTCACCGAGCGCTGCTGCCTGACCTCGACCTCGTCGAAGTCGCTGGCCGTGGTCCCGTCCTCCACCCGGCCCTGCCGCTGGATGGTCCCGGTGACGGCCAGCAGCGCCTCGGCCAGCGTCGTCTTTCCGGCCCCTGAGTGGCCGACCAGCACCACGTTCCGCACGTGGTCGGGCTGGTCGGCCGTCGGTGCCTTGCCCGCGGCTCCAGCGGCATGAGTCTTGTCGGCCATACGGGTCGCCTCCTCGCGTCGTTTGGCTGCTGCACGACCAGCCTTTACCTCCTGGCCACGCCATCACAAGACCCAGTGCCTAATCATGGGGAGAGTTGTGGTATGTCCCTGACCCTCGCTTAACCGGGGTCGGCTAGCCATGGTCGGCCCGGCCCAGTTCCTCGATGACCTCGGGGGTCAGCCCGGCCAGGCCGGGCAGCACGACGCGGGCCAGGGCGAGGGCGTCGGGTCCCGGCGGGTAGCGGGGGTGCGGGACGGCGACCACGGCCAGGCCCGCGGCGGCGGCCGAGCGCAGGCCGTTGGCCGAGTCCTCGACGGCGGCGCCGCGGCGCGGGTCGATGCCCAGCGCGCCCGACACGGCCAGGTAGATGTCCGGCGCCGGCTTGCCCCGCGGCACCTGCTCGGTGGACATGGTCGCGGCGAAGGACGCGGCCAGCCCGGACTGGTCCAGCACGGTCCCGATGAGCACCGCCGGCGCCGAGCTGGCCAGCCCGAGCGGCCAGCGGGCGGCCAGCGTGCGCACGGCGTCGACGGCGCCGGGCAGGAGCGGCAGGTGCTGCCGGTAGCGGTCGGCCATCTGCCCGATCACCAGCGCCGCCACCTGGTCGGGCGGCCGCCGGACGCCGAGGCCCTCGGCCAGGTAGCGGGCCCACTCCCCGGTGCTCATGCCCATCAGGCGCTGCTGGGCGTCGTCGGCCCAGTGCCCGCCGTGCTCGGCGACGACCTGCCGGCGCACCTGCTCCCAGACCGGCTCGGAATCGATCAGGACCCCGTCAAGGTCGAAAATAACCGCCTGAATCACCGGAATACCCTCCATCGGACGGTCTCGCTTAGGCAACATCGGGTGCCATGCCAGTTTGTGGCTTACCCCCACGGGGATCACTCGAGGTGAGTGTTCTTTGCCGGATGGTGCCCGGATGAGCGTGCTGAATCCGCCGGAGGCGGCAGGCATTACCAGATCGTCGCCGCCCGACCCGCTCGCGCACCAGGGGCCGTGGCGCCCGTGGCATGGCCGGCCGCGGGGCCGGGACGTGGTGTGCTGCCTGATGATCGGGGTCAGCGCGGTCTACGCGATCGCCATGATCCCGCTCGCGCTGGTGGCCGCGGCCGAGCCCCAGGGCACCCGCCTCGCCCGCCCGGCCGTGCTGGTCTCGGCTCTCATGCCGGTGTCCGGGGCGCCGGTCTACGCCGCCGCGGGCTGGGTCGGCCTGCCGCTGGTCACGTTCGTGATCCTGGACGCCATCGGCTGCGCGGCCTGGGCCACGGTCCTGGCCATCTGCGGCTACCTGCTCGGCGCCCGCG
>JBOHCO010001602.1:0-1955 GCA_050698895.1 Streptosporangiaceae bacterium | reverse complement strand
AGAGATAGACGCCAAGCGCGGCGAACACCATCACCACGTAGCCGCCGGCCTTGAGCAGTCCGCTGGAGGGCACACCCGCCGCGGACGCCTGCGCGAACCCGAGGTACAGCAACAACAGCGCGAGATCGACCAGCGCGAACACCGCCGTGAACGCCGAGGGCAGCCGCAGGGTCGCCAGGGTCAGCATCACGATGATGATCAGCCAGGTGAGCAGGAAGAGCTTCACGGTGGCGAGCGCCGCAGGGGCGGCGATGGCGAACCAGTTGTGATCTAGGCCGAGTACAAGTACCGCGTAGCTCAGCCAGAAGGTGCCGAAGATTCCGAATACTGCCGCCACCGCGCTCTGGCCGAGCGCCGCGCACCAGATCGTCGCCATCAGCAGGCCCACGGCCGTGGCCGCCAGGATGATGGCCAGGGGGGCGCCCAGGACGCCGGCCGGCACCGCTCCGACCAACCCCAGGCCGAGCGCCACGGAACCAGCGATGAAGCTGCCCAGGCCGAGGATGGACGGGTCGCCGGCCAGGGGCCCGACGACAGCAGGGGCCGCTGGCGCTGGTTCGCTGCCGGCAGCCGGGAGGCTCGACTCGCTCGCCGCAGAGTCAACAGTGGCCATCCGTTCGCTCCTTCATGTACGAGAGCGCCCCGCATTTACGGGCTCATGCCATCTGTACGCCGACCGCCGGGCACAAGTGCTCTCACTTTGATCCAGGTGTCCGCGGCGCGACACGATCGAGGTCCTTGCCCCCTGGGAGGCTGTGCGGCCTGGCGTCCGCGGCTGGCGGGCTGGATCATTAACTCGTGCCCGCCGGCCAGCCCGGCGCGGTGCATCCGCTCTATTGCCGGCCCGGAAGGGAACCAGGTGGATCTCGCCCGCCGTCTGCGCACGGACATCGCCGAACTGCAGCCGGAGATGGTCAGGCTCCGGCACCGGCTGCACCAGCACCCGGAGATCGGGCTCGACCTGCCCCAGACCCAGCGCGCGGTCCTGGAGGCGCTAGACGGACTGCCGCTGGAGATCTCGGTCGGCCAGTCCTGCACCTCGGTGACCGCGGTGCTGCGGGGCACGGCGGGCGGCGGCGACTCTGCGTCGGCGATCCTGCTGCGGGGAGACATGGACGCGCTCCCGGTCCAGGAAGAGGCCGACGTCGATTACCGCAGCACGATCGACGGCGCGATGCACGCCTGCGGCCATGACCTGCACACCGCCATGCTGGCGGGGGCCGCCCGGGTGCTCAGCGCGCACCGCGACGAGTTGTGCGGCGACGTGGTGTTCATGTTCCAGCCGGGCGAGGAGGGCCTGGACGGCGCCGGCCACATGATCCGCGAGGGCGTGCTCGACGCGGCGGGGCCACGGGTTCGGCGCGCCTATGGCGTCCATGTCGCGTCCGGCACGCTGGCCCGCCACCAGTTCACGACGCGGCCAGGAACGCTCATGGCCGCCAGCGACTGGCTCTCGGTCACCGTGATCGGGGCGGGCGGACACGGCTCGGCGCCGCATCGCGCGCAGGATCCGGTGAGCGTCGCGGCCGGGATCATCACCTCCCTGCACGCGATGGTGACCCGGCAGTTCGACATCTTCGATCCCGTGGTCCTGACCGTCGGCAGCTTCCATGCCGGCACCAGGCGCAACATCATTCCCGCCGAGGCGACCTTCGACGCCACCGTGCGCTCGTTCTCTCCGGCGGCCAGGGAGAAGGTCCGGGAAGCCTCGGTCCGGCTGTGCCAGGACTTCGCCGCGGCGCATGGCCTCCGCGCCGAGGTCCGCTACCACCAGGAGTACCCCGTCACGGTCAACGACGCCGCTCAGGCCGAGTTCGCCGCGGCCGCCGTCACCGACGTCTTCGGTGCCGACCGGTTCACGCCGATGCCCAACCCGGAGGCAGGCGCCGAGGACTTCTCCCGGGTGCTGGAGCGGGTGCCCGGCTGCTACCTGTTCCTGGGCGCGTGCCCAGACG
>JBOHCO010001601.1:0-4203 GCA_050698895.1 Streptosporangiaceae bacterium | reverse complement strand
GATCGGCGCGCTGGACGACACCTCGCTGCGCACCGAGCTCGACTCGCTGGGCGTCGACGTCCGGCTGGGGGAGTGCGCCACGGGCCTGGCCGACGACCGGCTGACGACCGATCAGGGCGACCATTTGTTTGATGCCCTGGTCCTGGCCACCGGCGCCAGGCCCGTCACGCTGCCGGGCGAGGGCCGCCAGCACGTGCTGCGGACCGTCGACGACGCCCTGGAGCTGCGCCGGCTGCTCACCCCCGGCACCGTGCTGGCCATTGTGGGCGCGGGCTGGATCGGCGCCGAGCTGGCCACCGCCGCGGCCCAGCTGGGCTGCCAGGTGACCGTGCTGGAGGCGGGCCAGGCCCCGGTGGCGGCGGCCGTGGGCGCCGAGATCGGCGCGACCACCATCCCCTGGTACGCCGCCGCCGGGGTGGACCTAAGGCTGGGCCAGGGCGTGGACGAGGTGCGGCCGGGCGGCCTGGCCCTGGCTGGCGGCGAGTGGCTGCCCGCCGGCGTGGTGGTGACCGCCATCGGCGTGCGCCCGGCGGTGGCCTGGCTGGACGGCTCGGGCATCCGGCTCGAGAACGGCGTGGCCGTGGACGGCCAGCTGCGCACCTCGGTGCCGGGGGTGTTCGCGGTCGGCGACTGCGCCGCGTTCTGGTCGGGCCGGTATGGCCGCCGGCTGCGGTTTGAGCACTGGGACGTGGCGCTGCACGCCCCCACGGTGGCCGCGGCCAACATCGTCGGCGGCAGCGAGACTTACGATCCGGTGCCCTACTTCTGGTCCGAGCAGTTCGGGCGGATGGTGCAGTATGTCGGGTACCACGGGGCGGCCGACCGCCTGGTGTGGCGGGGCGATCCGGCCGACCGGAAGTGGGCCGCGGCCTGGCTGGCCGGCGATCGGCTGGTCGCGCTGCTGACCGTGGGCCTGCCGCGGGACCTGCTCCAGGGCCGCCGGGTGATCGAGGCGGGCGCGCCGGTGGACGCCGCGCGGCTGGCCGACCCGGCCGTTGCGGTGCGCGATACCGTCGCGGCCTGAGCAGGGCCCGGCGAGGGCAATCGATTATTACCGGTGTTTTACCGGCCGCTGTTTTACCGGCCGCTGATGTGGAAAGTTTGGAGACGTGGCACAGATCGACCCCCCGACCGACGCCATGGTCGGCGACTGGCTCACCGTTCCCGAGGTCGCTGAGCGGCTCGGGCTCCCGGTCAGCCGGATCAAGCAATTCCTGCGCGAGCGCAGGCTACTCGGCGTGCAGCGCCCCACTGGCACGTTCTGCGTGCCGGCCGCGTTCCTCGACGGCGACCAGATCGTCCGCGGGCTGCACGGCACCCTGACTCTGCTGGTCGACTGCGGCTTCGCGGAGGCGGAGGCGGTGCGCTGGCTGTTCACCGCGGACGACTCGCTGCCGGGCACGCCGATCCAGGCGATCGCCCAGCACCGGGGCACCGAGGTGAACCGGCGGGCCCAGGCGATGGCGTTCTGAGCCCGGCGACCGCGCGCGGGGTGGCGCCCCGGCTGGCTGCCGCGCGCCTGTACCTGTGCACGGATGCCCGGCAGCGCCAGGGCGACCTGGCCGCGTTCCTGGGCGCGGTGCTGGGCGCCGGCGTGGACATCGTGCAGCTGCGGGAGAAGGGCCTGGAGGCACGGGAGGAACTGCGGTTCCTCGAGGTGTTCCGCCGGGCCTGCGACGCGCACGGCGCGCTGCTGGCCGTCAACGACCGGGCCGACGTGGCCTTTGCGGCGGGCGCGGACGTGCTGCACCTGGGCCAGGACGACCTGCCGCCCGGGGTGGCCCGGCAGATCATCGGGCCCGGCCCGCTGATCGGGCTGTCCACCCACGCCGAGGCCGAGGCCGCCGCGGGCAGCACCGAGCCGGCGGCCGACTACTTCTGCACCGGGCCGGTCTGGCCGACGCCGACCAAGCCGGGGCGGCCCGCGCCGGGCCTGCCGCTGGTCCGGTACGCGGCCGGGCTGGGCACCGAGCGCCCCTGGTTCGCCATCGGCGGCATTGACGAGTCGACCCTGGACCAGGTCCTGGACGCGGGCGCGCGCCGGGTCGTGGTGGTGCGGGCCATCACCGAGGCGGCCGACCCGGCCGCGGCGACCGCCCGGCTGGCCGGGCGGCTGCGCGACCGCTGATCCGAGGCGGGTGCTGGCTGCGCGCCTTCGCGGGCGCGGACGGCCCGGCTAGGCTGGCGTCATGAACGGTGTGAGCGCGGGGGGTTCATCCGTGATCAGGGAGCTGCTGGCCGCGGGGGGAAGGTCGTACTCCTTCGAGTTCATGCCGCCCAAGACGGCCGAGGAGGAGCGGCGGCTGTGGCTGGCCATCCGCCACCTCGAGCCGCTGCGCCCGGCGTTCGTGTCGGTCACCTACGGCGCCGGCGGGTCCACCCGCGACCGCACCGTCCGGGTCACCGGCCGGATCGCGGCCGAGACCACGCTCACCCCGGTCGGCCACCTGACCGCGGTCAGCCACTCGGTGGCCGAGCTGCGGCACGTCATCGGGTCCTACGCCGCGGTCGGCGTGCGCAACGTGCTGGCCCTGCGCGGCGACCCGCCCGGCGACCCGGCCGGCGAGTGGCGGCCGCACCCCGAGGGCCTGACCTACGCCGAGGAGCTGGTCCGGCTGGTCAAGCAGTCGGGCGACTTCTGCGTCGGCGTGGCCGCGTTCCCCGAGGGGCACCTGAGGTCGCCGAGCCGCGAGTCGGACGTGGAGTTCTTCGTCCGCAAGTGCCGGGCGGGCGCGGAGTTCGCGATCACCCAGATGTTCTTCTTCGTCGAGGACTACCTCCGGCTGCGGGACGAGGTGGCGGCCCGGGGCTGCGACGTGCCGATCATCGCCGGGATCATGCCGATCATCAGCGTCACGGGAATCGAGCGGACGGCCCTGCTGTCCGGCGCCCGCTTCCCCGAGGACCTGGCCGCCGAGCTGCGCGACCACGCCGACGACAAGTCGGCGGTGCGCAAGATCGGCGTGGAGTACGCGGCGGGGATGTGCGAGCGGCTGATCGCCGAGGGCGTGCCCGGCCTGCACTTCTACACGCTCAACGGCTCGCGCGCGACCAGGGAGATCTACCAGCTCCTGGGCCTGGGCCCGCGCGAGAACCAGCCCTAGCCTAGCCCTGCCGGCCGGGGCCGGCCGTACAGCTAGGCGGGGTCGGCGAGCTAGGCGGGGTCGGCGCCGCGCAGCGGGAGCGTCGCCCCCATGATCGCGTAGGGCGGCCCGCCGCCGGGGAAGATGAACCCGGCCAGCAGGTCCACGAAGCCCAGGCTGTGGTACAGTCGCCGGGCCGGCGAGTCGGTGTCCTGAGTGGACAGGATGGCCGTGCGCTCCGTGCGCCCCGCGGTCAGCGTCACCATCAGCCGCCGGCCGATGCCCTGGTGCTGGTGCTCGGGCCGGACGTGCACCTCGGCGATCTCCATCGGGTCGGCCAGCCAGGCGGCCGCGGCCGACTCGCCGCCGGCCGCGGTGATGCCCGACCGGACGACGTCGTGCCACCACTGGCCGGACTCGCCGCGGAACCCGTAGGCGAACGCGATGACCTGCGGACGGCCGCCCGCCGTGGCCGCGATGCCCTTGAAAGCCGGGTAGCCCGCGTGCCGCTCCATGATCGACAGCCGACCGGGCAGCTGGGCCGCCTCGGGCCGCATAGCGGCGGCGTACACCGCGACCAGATCGTCGAGCTCCGCGCGGAAATCCACCTGACTGAGCTCGCGTAGCAGCGCTGCTCCTGGCACGCGGGCCAGCGTACTTGCAGCCGGGCCCGGCGGGCGCGGGCGACCCCGCGCGGCCGATCCGGCCCTGGCGTGTCCCGGCGCGTCCGGAGGAATGTCAGACCCCCCGGATAACTTCGAACGCAGATGCAAAACAGTGGACAGTCGAGCGAATAGATGTTCGAATAGATGCGGAGCCCGGCGGCTCTGCCCCCCCGGGGCTGCCGGGTACCGGCCAGGCGGGCGCCGCGCGCGCGAGCGCGCCCCGCCTGGCCGGGCCCCGCCCGATGAGGAGGACTCAGATGAGCACGATCGCCCAGGCTCCCTCGGAGCGGCCCAGGGCCCGAGTCGCACCCTCGGCGCTGGCGCTGATGTCGTCAGCGCGGCACGGGCTGGCGGCGGCGCAGAGCGAGTCATCGGCCGGGGCCCGCTACGTGGCCGCCCACCTGGCCGCGCTGCGCGCCGCCGCGGCCGTGGTGGCCGCCCGCGCCGAGCCGGGC
>JBOHCO010001600.1:0-1607 GCA_050698895.1 Streptosporangiaceae bacterium | reverse complement strand
GGTCCCGGCCGGCCCGGCGCAGCAGGTCGGCCTTGACCGCCGGCAGGTACTGGTACCCGGCCAGGCGGCCGTCCCGCTCGAGCCGCTCCACCTCGGCCAGCGCGGCCTCCGGCCCGCGGACCATGGCCAGGGGCACGGCCCGGTTGAGCGCCACCACGGGGGAGGGCCAGACCTCCAGCAGCCGGTCGTACAGCTCCACGATCTGCGGGAAGTCGGTCTGGTCGTAGGACGGGGCCTCGGCGTACAGCGAGGCGATGGCGGCCTGGAGCACGTACCGGCCGGGCGGCCCGGCGGACAGGCTGGCCACGATCAGCTCGCGGGCCTCGGAAAGCGCGGCCCGGTCCCAGCGCGACCGGTCCTGGTCCGGCAGCCGCACCAGCCGGCCGCGGTCGTCGGCGCGGGTCGCGCGGCGGGCGTCGGTGACCAGCAGCAGGGCCAGCAGCCCGCGCACCTCGGTGTCGTCGGGCAGCAGCTCGCGCAGCATCCGGGCCAGGTGCAGGGCCTGGTCGACCAGCCCGGCCTGGACCAGGGCCGGCCCGGACGGCGCGGTGTGACCGGTGGTGAACAGCAGGTGGATCACGGCCAGCACGGCGCGCAGCCGGGCGGGCAGCTCGGCGGGCCGGGGGATCCGGTAGGGGATCCGGGCCGAGGAGATCTTGCGCTTGGCCCGGGTGATCCGGGCGGCCACGGTCGGCTCGGAGACCAGGAACGCGCGGGCGATGTGCGCGGTGGTGACCCCGCACACCAGCCGCAGGGTGAGCGCCACCTGGGCGTCCTGGGCCAGGGCCGGGTGACAGCAGGTGAAGATCAGGCGCAGCCGCTCGTCGGGTATGACGTCGGCGGGCTCGAGGTAGTCGGGGTCCGGGTCAGGCATGGCGACCTCGTCGGCTGGTTCCAGTGGGTCCACCAGGAGGGGGAGGCGGGCCCGCATGGTGGTGTCCCGCCGGATGGCGTCGATCGCGCGCCGCCGGGCGATGGTGGTCAGCCAGGCGGCCGGGTTGCGCGGGACGCCGTCGCGGCCCCAGGTCTCCAGGGCCGCGGCGTAGGCCTCCTGCACGCACTCCTCGGCGAGATCGATGTCCCGCGCCGAGCGCAGCGTCACGGCCAGCACCCGGGCCCATTCGCGGCGGTGCGTGTCGGCGATGACGGCCTCGACGTCGGTCACGCCGTGCTGGTCATGGTGCTGGTCACGGTGCTGGTGACTCAGCGGGGGCGGCGCCCGGCTTGAGGTAGCTGCTGTGGATAGGCCGGACCTCGACGCCGCCGCCCTGGCCCTCGTGCACGACGGGGTTGAGCCGGGCCAGGGCCAGGGCGGCGTCCAGGTCGGGCGCCTCCAGCACGTAGAAGCCGGCCACGATCTCCTTGGCGTCCACGAACGGGCCGTCGGTGATGGTGTCGTCGCGGATCGAGGTGGCCAGTTCCCTGGGCGTCAGCGCGTAGGCCGCGACCATCGCGCCGGTGTGCTGCAGCTCATCCGAGTGCTCGTCGCAGGTCTCGAGGTCCTCGGGCGTCGCGTCCGGGGCGTGCGCCGAGTCGTGAGCGTAGATCAGGACCGCGTACTGAGCCATGACTGGGTCTCCTTCGTGCTCTTAGCTTGCTCCTTCATC
>JBOHCO010001599.1:0-3902 GCA_050698895.1 Streptosporangiaceae bacterium | reverse complement strand
CGTGGGCGAACAGCGGGTGCCCCTTGAGCTTCTCGATCACCGCGACGATGCCGTCGTGGCGGCCGACCCGCAGGTTGTCGCGCTGGGCGATGTCGTGGGTGAGCACCACCCGCGAGCCGGCCCCGATACGGGACAGCACGGTGAGCAGCACGCCGCGCTCCAGGGACTGGGCCTCGTCGACGATCACGAACGAGTCGTGCAGGGACCGGCCCCGGATGTGGGTCAGCGGCAGGACCTCGAGCATGTCCCGGTTGATGACCTCGTCGATGACGTCCTGGGAGGTGACCGCGGACAGGGTGTCAAAGACCGCCTGGGCCCAGGGGTTCATCTTGTCGGCCTCGGAGCCGGGCAGGTAGCCGAGGTCCTGGCCGCCGACCGCGTACAGCGGCCGGAAGACGACCAGCTTGCGGTGCTGGCGCCGCTCCATGACGGCCTCCAGCCCGGCGCACAGGGCCAGGGCCGACTTCCCGGTCCCGGCCCGGCCGCCCAGCGACACGATCCCGACGTCGGGGTCGAGCAGCAGGTCGAGCGCGACCCGCTGCTCGGCGCTGCGGCCACGCAGGCCGAACGCCTCACGGTCGCCGCGGACCAGCCGGACCGACTTGTCGGCCTGCACCCGGCCCAGCGCGCTGCCGCAGCCCGACACCCCGGTGATCAGCACCAGGCCGGTGTGGCAGGGCAGCTCGCGGGCGGCCTCGAGATCCGCCTGGCCCGAGGCATAGAGCTCGTCCAGGTCGGCCGGGGTGACGTCCAGCTCGGTCATGCCGGTCCAGCCGGAGTCGGGGGGCAGCTCGGCGCGATACTCCTGTGCCGTCAGCCCGACGGCCGCAGCCTTCACTCGCAGTGGCAGGTCCTTGGAGACCAGGACCACGTCGTCACCCTCGCTGGCCAGGCTGGTGGCCACGGACAGGATCCTGGTGTCGTTGTCCCCCATCCGGAACCCGGCCGGCAGCACCGACGGGTCGGAGTGGTTGAGCTCGACCCGGATGCTGCCGCCCAGGTCGCCGACGGGAAGGTCGGCGTCCAGCCGGCCGTGCTCGATGCGCAAGTCATCGAGCATCCGCAGGGCCTGGCGGGCGAAATAGCCAAGCTCGGGATGGTGCCGCTTGGCTTCCAGCTCGGTGATGACGACCACGGGCACGACCACCCGGTGCTCGGCAAATCTGCCGATGGCGGCCGGGTCGGCCAGCAGGACGCTGGTGTCGAGGACGTAGGTACGCCTCGGCTGGTCCGCCTGGATGCCCGTGCTGGAGAGGTTGCGCCGTGAGTCACGGCGCGCTGCGGAATTGGGCACTCGATCTCCCCTGGGCGCCTGGCACGGCGCCGCGTCTGGACACGCAGGTTCTCGCAAACATGGGTGTTGCAAGCACAGACGTGTCGGCGGGACCGGGACCGGCCAGCGATGGGCCGGGCGCCGGCCCTTCGCTCATCTCGCCTGCGTGCCAGGACGCGAAGCTCGAGAATCCGAGGGCCTTCCCGTCGGGCGGCTACGCACCGCCCGTCACCTCAGAAGGTACCTGGCGAGTTCTCAGCGGGGAAGTACCGAAACAGTCTGTTCACCTTGAAGATCACGCTTAGGTCACGCACGAGGTCAGGCACCAAATCGACGGTTACGCGCCGCGAACGAGCGCAGGGCGCGCAGGAAGTCGACCCGGCGGAAGGCGGGCCAGTAGGCGTCGCAGAAGTAGAACTCGGAGTGCGCGCTCTGCCACAGCAGGAAGCCGCCCAGGCGCTGCTCGCCCGAGGTGCGGATGACCAGATCCGGGTCGGGCTGCCCGGCGGTGTAGAGGTGCTCGGAGATGTGCTCCACGGTCAGGATGCCGGCCAGTTCCTCGATCGTGGTGCCCCGGGTGGCGTGGTCCTGGAGCAGGGACCGCACGGCGTCGGCGATCTCGCGGCGGCCGCCGTAGCCCACGGCCACGTTGACCAGCAGGCCGGGGAACCCGGCGGTGGCGTCCGCGGCGTCCTTCAGCGCCCGCGCGGTCTCGTCGGGCAGCAGGTCCAGCGCGCCGACCGGGTGGACCTGCCGCTCCTGGTCGACGAGCTCGCGGACGGTCTCCTCGATGATGCGCAGCAGCGGCCCCAGCTCGTGGGCCGGGCGCGACGACAGATTGTCATTGGACAGCAACCACAGCGTGACTACCTCGACACCGGCGTCCTGACACCACTCCAGCAGCTCGAAGATCTTGTCGGCGCCGATCTGGTAGCCGCTGCTGACGTCGGCGAGTCCGGCTGACTTGGCCCAGCGGCGGTTACCGTCGCACATCACCCCGACATGACGAGGGATCGCGGTCGGCGACAGCGATGCCTCGAGCCTCCGCTCGTAGAGCCGGTAGACGAGACCGCGAACTCCCATCCGGCAACCTTCCTCGCAGCCGCGACACCGGCGAGGCAGCCTCGCCGGTATGCCCGCTCGTAGTTGTCTCGCCGACCGGCGCCGATTCTGCCGGGACACAGCCGTCCGGCCCTGTAAGAACCGTATCCAAGAATCTCACTAGTTCGGCCGAGGTCAGCACAGCTCGTAGGCCGATCCCGTCCCCGCCCCATGCTTCCACCACGGCCCGCCGGGTCAGCCGCCAGCACCCGCCGGCGGGGCCGCGGCCGTCCCGGCCGGACGCGGGCCAGCCGGGCTGAGTGATCGACTGGGTGATCGACTGGGTGCGGGCCGGCCCGCCCGAGCCGCGCGGCAGGCGCTCCTGCCCGGCCGCGGCCCGCAGGCCGGGCCAGGCCCGCTGGCGCGGCAGCCGGGTCCCGCCCAGGCCCGCGCACTCGCCGATCCAGTCGGCGCTGGACCGCAGCGTGCAGCGCAGTTCCCCGCTGCCGGGCAGGTCACCGCGGGTCCGCGCGCGCAGCGTGAAGAACTCGTCGTCGCCGGGCTGATAGTCGTGCCGGCGGGCCGGCGCGGGGAACCGGTCGTCGGGGTCGGGCCACATCGCGGCCTGCTCGGGATCGCGGCGCGCGGCCCGGACTCCGTCGGCCAGCCGGGCGAGCTGGTGGCCGCAGCGCTCGCCCACCGACGCGAACGGGGCCGAGTCCCGGCTCAGCTCCAGTGTGATCTCGTATGCGCGGCCCGCGCGGTCGCGGCAGGCCACCGCGGCGACGGACAGGATCGATCCATCAACGCAACGTAGTTCCCCCATAACGGAACGCTAACATCGTCCCCCCGGAAAACGGGAGCCCCGTGCATCGCGCCGTGCATCGCGCCGCGCTCCGCGGCGCCCGCGGACGGCGGGCCGCTACCCGATGCTCTTGACGATCGACTCGTCGAGGCCGGGGAAGGAGGCCAGGTAGTCCCGCCGCTCCTGCTTGATCCGCGCGACCGCGTCCGTGTACTCGGCCAGGCGTCCCTGCCGGTCATACAATCGCCGTGGCTGGAGGATCTCGAGGTCGTCAATACCGCGCACCGTTACCGCTATCTCGTACCCGAAGTCCGGGTCCGGAACCCACTCGATGGTGCCGGACACGATGGCCTCGACCATGGCCGAGGAGTACGGGATGGTCACCTTCTTGGAGGTGGCCTCACCCGGGCCGCCGACCCGGCCCGTGTTCAGCACGAAGACCCGCATGGGCTTGGTGTCCAGCAGCTCCAGCATCCGGTTGCCCATGTCGGCCATGTCGCGGGGGAAGAACGGGTTCGTGCCGGGCACCCGCAGGAACTTGCCCTCTTCGTCCTTGCCGCCGGCCGATGTGCCGGTGGTCTCGCCAAGCATGAAGTAGGCCGCCGCCTGAGCGCGGTCCAGGCGGGCGACGCCGGGGACGATGTTCTCGTTGCGGTTCAGGATCAGCAGGAACTCCGCTGGCGGCACGTCGTTGCCAGGCCACGGATGCACATAGGAGAACGGCCACGTTGTCCGGCAGTTCTTGGTGTAAGTGGTGTCGAAGAAGTCCACCTTGCCTTGGGC
>JBOHCO010001598.1:0-1700 GCA_050698895.1 Streptosporangiaceae bacterium | reverse complement strand
GCGCCGAGGCCGGCCGGGCTCGGGTAGCCGCTCGTGGCGAGGCCGGCGAGCCCGTTCCAGCGGCCGCCGGCACGCCCGGAATGGCGGCCTGGCTCTGCTGGCCCGATGCCTGGCCCCCGTCCGTCTGTCCACCACCGCTGTGTGTGCCGCCGTCGTGCGCGCGGCTGCCGTGGGCACCGGCGCCCGGTCCCCGGCTAGGCCCGGAATCCGCCCGTCCCCCTCCGGTCGACCCCGAGCCCGGCTGGCCGCCCGCGCCGGATCCGGAGCCCGGATCAGGGCGCGCGTGTCCGCCCGGCACGCCGTGGCCGGCGGCGGTGAGATTGCCGTTGTTGACGAAGCCCACCACCCCGTCGGCGGCCAGCGACCCGCGGTACTGGTGAGCGTTGACCGAGAGGTTGGGCATCGAGTCCCCGCCGATGGTGGACAGCACCCCGTCGGCGTACTCAGTCACCACCTCGACGTGGCCGTTGAACAGCACCCAGTCGCCGGGCAGCGGCCGGTAGCCCTCGCTGAGGGGGTGCCAGCGGTCATGCCCCTGCGCATCCTGAAGCACCGAGATGACCTGCGGCGAGGCCGGGTTGGGATCGACCCGCACGTCGGCCCACCTGTGCAGCGGCCATGGATATGACGTGCCGCCGCTGACCCAGCTCTGCTGGCCGACCACCTGAGCGGCCAGCTCGAGCGTCAGGCTGGCGAACGCCGCGCACGACTCCCCGTGATCCACGCCATCGAGGCTGTCGTGCTGCCAGATGAGCTGCTCGATCTCGGCCGGGGTCTTGCCCTCGGCCATCCGGAGGTAATAGGTGGCCACGTTGACGATGGCGGCGCGAAGCGTCGAGTCATCGGCCGCTGGAGGCTTGGCCGCCTGGGTCAGGGCCAGCAGCCGAATGTTCATATTCGACGGCGACTGGATGTCAGCGGCAGCCGCCTTGGGCGCGAAGGCGAACCCCGTGACCGCGCCGCCCGCGCTCAGGCTGACGAGCGCCGTTGCCTGCTGCCACCACGGTCGCTTAGGCGTAGTCATGAGTCCACCTCCCCTCTGAGCCGCTGGTGGCCCAGCCGTTTCCGGCGGGGCCCGGACCTGAGTGACTGGTCAGATCACCCAGGGGAGTGCGCGAGGTGGCTGAGCACCGCCTGCACCTGCGGGTCGCCGGGGTTGTCGTAGTTCTCGAACAGCACCGCGGCGTTCTGGGCCGCCCGCGGCCCGGACCCGACGATCCACTTCTGGTAGACGTCGCCGACCAGGGCAGCCTGCCCCGCCGGAGTGGTGATCGGCCGACCGCACACGCTGGGGAAGCCCTTGCGGACGCGCAGCCGGGCCGATCCCGTGTAGCGCAGGCAGTTGGCCGAGCTGCTCTCCAGGCCCGGCTGGACGACCGAGCGGCCACCGGTCGCGGTCAGGGTGGCCCCGCCGACGATGTTGTTGATCGCTCGGGCGGCCACTTCCAGGCTGTCGATCGGGTCGTCCGCGAAGTACGGGTGGTGCAGGTTCAGCGACCACGCCACCTCGCCGCCCTCGGACGGGGTGATCGGCTCCAGGCCGACCCGGCCCGTCTTCAGGTCGTTGAAGTGCGGATTGTCATTGCTGGTCAGCAGCGAGAACACCCACAGCACCTGGCGGGTGGTCTTGCCGCAGGCGAAGTTGACCTGCCCCGGCTCGGACGCCACGTCACCGTTCTGGCAGGCCTTCGTGATCTCGT
>JBOHCO010001597.1:0-4012 GCA_050698895.1 Streptosporangiaceae bacterium | reverse complement strand
CTGCAGGGCGCCGATGATCGAGTCGTCGTCGGAGTAGGTCGTCAGCACCACGACCCGGGTCTGACCTGGCCTGGCTCGTAGGCCAGCGCCAGCCGGACCGGCTGGCCGGGCGCGTGCTTGCGGGCGTTGGTCAGGGCCTCCTGTGCCGTCCGGTACGCGGCCAGGCCCGCCTCGGCGGACATCGGCCGCTCCTCCCCGGTCACCGAGAACCCGACGGCCAGGTCGCCCACCTCCCGGTACTGGGCGGCCAGGGCGGACAGCTGCTCGGGCAGCGGCTGGGCGTCGTCACGCAGCGCCAGCACCGCCCGCCGGGCCGCGGCCAGGCCCTCCCTGGTCAGGCTGCCGGCCCTGGTCACGCACTCAATGGCCTTGGTCAGCTCGGGGTTGTCCTCCGGCAGCGTGCCGGCGCCGAGGAGCCCCTCGGCCGCCTGGAGGTTCACCGCGACGGCGGCCAGCGAGTGGGCCAGCACGTCATGGATCTCCCGCGCGATCCTGGTCCGCTCGGCCAGCGCGGCCGCCTGGGCCTCGGCCTCGTGCGCCCGGCGGGTCTGGCTGAGCGTCTCCTCGGCCTGGTAGGCCCGGATGCGGTAGGCGCGGCGGGTCACGCCCAGCACCCACATGCCCGCGAAGACGATGGGGTAGCCGGCCAGGAACCCGGTCGTCTGGCCGGTGGCCAGCGTCACGCCCAGGAAGGCGGCCAGGATCTCGGCGGTGATGCCGGCCGACAGGTAGGCACGCAGGTGATCGCCGGCGCTGAACGCGGCCAGGCCGCCCACCACCGCAGCCGCGCTGGCCGGGGACAGGCCGGCCAGGACGCCGCCCGCGCCGCCCATCACGACCAGCGCGGGCACCATCAGGCGGGACCAGCGGGAGGCCGTCGTCCAGCCGATCCAGCCAGCGGCCGACGCGATGAGGGTGACCTCGATGGCCACCCCGCGGCCGCCGTCCTGCCACGGCCGCGGCCGGGCGAAGACCGCCACGGCCACCAGCCCGGCGACCACGCCGAAGGCCCGGATCCGGTCCACCGCGCGGGTCAGATCCAGCGGCTGGCCGGGCGGCGCGACGCTGCGGCCGGCGAACGAACGGAGCACGCGCTCTCCTTAGTCGGGACCGGCTCCGGCCTGGACTGGCTCCGGTGCGTCAGCCGCCGGGTGGACGTCGGGTGGACCCGGCCGGCTCCACCCCGCATACACCCCGGATCAAGCCGTGGGCCGGCGCGCCGCCCGGCCCGCGGCGTCTAGCGTCACAGTCGCACCGTGCCGGACTTGTACCTATTAAGGACTACCGTGGACGCCAGCGTCTGGATTATCAACCTTGTCATTCTCGGCGTGGTGCTGACGGCCGACCTCGGCCGCCGCAAGATCACGCCACTGCGGCTGCTGCGGCCGTTCATCGCCGCGGCCATCATCATCCCGTTCTTCTTCAAGGGCGCCGCCTCGTCGGGCAGCGGCCTGGCCCTGGAGGCCGCCGGCACCGCGGCGGGCCTGGCCCTGGGCGTGCTGGCGGCCGCGCTGATGCGGGTCAGCTACGACCCCGCCGCCGGCCGCGCGGTCTCCCAGGGCGGCTGGGGTTACGCTGCTGTCTGGGTCGCGGTCGCGGCTGGCCGTATCTACTTCGACTACGGCGCCAGTCACGTATTCGGCCAGCAGCTCGGGAGCTGGCTGGTCGCGGAGCGGATCACCGTCGGCGCGCTCACCGACAGCCTCATCTTCCTGTCCATCGCGATGCTGCTGGGCCGCACCGGGACGCTGGCCACCGTCGCCGCGCGCCACCCGCCCGCGGCCAACGGCAGCCCGGCCAGCACGAGCTGAGCCCGTGCGCTCCGGTCGGCCTGGCCCCGCTACCCCCCGCTGCGCCCTGACCCGCGAAGAGGTGAACCCCCATGTACTTCCTGATCAGGAAATTCGTCCGGTGGATCAAGAGCCGCCGCAGCCCAGCTGAGCCGCCCAGCTGAGCCGGCCGGTCAGAGCCGCCCGGTCAGAGCCGCCCGGTCAGAGCCTGAGCTTCATGCCCTCGTGCGAGGCGGTGAAGCCCAGCCGCTCGTAGAACCGGTGCGCGTCCGGCCGCGCCTTGTCGGTCGTCAGCTGCACCAGGCCGCAGCCCCGGCGCCGGGACTCGGCGATGGCCCACGTCATCATCGCGGCGCCGAGGCCGCGGCTCCGGGTGCTCGCGCCGACCCGGACCGCCTCGAACTGGGCCCGCAGCGCGCCGCGCCGGGCCAGCCCGGGCAGGAACGACAGCTGGAACGTGCCCACGATGTCCTCGCCCGCCTGCGCGACGACCAGCAGGTGGGCCGGGTCCGCGTCGATGTCGCGGAACGCGCGCTGGTAGGCCTCCAGGTCGCTGTCGGTCCGGATGCCGTCGCGCGTCACGCCGAGCTGATCGGCGGCGATCAGCGCGACCAGCTCGGGCAGGTCGGCGGCCACCGCCCGGCGCAGGACCACCGGCGGGCTGCCCACCTTCAGTGCCGCCAGCACAGCCATAGGCTAATTCTGCCCGCTCGCCCGCGAGCCGGCCGGCCGGGTGGCCCGGACGGCCGCGGCCAGGGCCGCGATGTGCTCGCGGTCGGGCACGAAGGCCCGGTTCACCCGGGCCGACACCACGGCCAGCCAGCACTGCCAGCAGGCCAGCCACAGGGGCCGGATCCACAGCACGCCCTCCAGCCGGTCCAGTTCCTCGGCGGTGAGGTCGCCGGCCCGGGCCCGGAAGCCGGCCAGCACGTCGGCGGCGTGCTGCGGGGCCTCGCTGCTGAGCAGCACGGCCAGCGCGGCCAGCCGCGGGCCGGTGCCCGCCCCGGTCCAGTCCACCAGCACCGGCCCGGCGGGGCCGGCGATCACGTTGCTGCGCGCCGGGTCCGGGTGGATGAACGCCTCGGGCAGGCCCCGTGCGTCGTCGCCCAGCGGCAGCAGCTCGCGCAGCGCCGCGTGGACCTGGCGGTACTGCGGCGGCACCCGGCCGTCCAGGTCGTCCAGCAGCGCCGCGGCCGCGGCCAGGTCCCGGCCGGGGTCGCCCTCGTAGTCCGGCAGGTGATGCAGGGATCCGGCCGGCCGCTGCGGGGCGCCGGGCTCGGCGGGCAGCACGCTCAGCCGCCCGAGCAGGTCGCCCAGCCGGCGGCGGTTGGCCGGCGTGCTGGGCGGCCGCTTCCCCGGCACGTGCCCGGTGACCAGCACGGCCCGGCCGTCGAGCACCGAGACGGGCTCGGGGTGCGCGCAGCGCTCGGCCGGGAAGTCCAGCCGCTCCAGGAAGCGCAGCACCTCGGCGTCGGCCTCGGTCCGGGCCACCGGGCGGCTGGAGACGTAGATGCGGGCGACCCACGGCGGGCCGCCGTCGTGGTCGATCCTGAACACGCCGCCGTCCAGCCGGGTGGTCGCGGTCACGCGGATCCCGTAGCGCTGCTCGAGGTGACCGGGCAGCAGGTCAGCCCCCGGCCGCCGGTACACCTCCCGGATGACCAACCCGATCCTGGGCATCCGCTCCCCCTTCAGCGCCGGCCTTCGACGCCAGTCCGCCGCGGGGCCCACGATAGAGTGGGCGCCGACAGCCCTGCCACCGAGGAGGTGAGACCCATTTCCGCTCGACCCGCTCGATCAGCGTGGGTGCTCGCGCCTCGCGGCCGGCTTCGCCGGTCCTAGCCGGCCAGCCGAGCGCCCGCCGTCACCGAAAGGCGCTCCTTATGTCACCTTCCGCTATGCCACCCGCTATGCCGCCTTCCGCGACGTCACCCTCCGCCGTGCCACCCTCCGCCGTGCCACCCTCCGCAAAGTCACCTTCCGCGATGTCACCCTCCGCCGTGCCGCCCCCACCGCTGTCCGACGCTGACGTGGTCACCCGGCTGCGCGAGGCGGGCTGCGTGTTCGCCGAGGACGAGGCGCGGCTCCTGTCCGCCGCCGCCGGTACCCCGGCCGAGCTGGCCGTCCTGGTCGGCCGCCGGGCCGCCGGCGAGCCGCTCGAGCACGTCGTGGGCTGGGCCGAGTTCTGCGGTCACCACTACGCGGTGGACCCCGGCGTGTTC
>JBOHCO010001596.1:0-1385 GCA_050698895.1 Streptosporangiaceae bacterium | reverse complement strand
GAGTTAGGTACTCAGTTGCAAGTTCGAAAATGCTTCACTAGCTGGGAGCCCCCTTACGGAATCGAACCGTAGACCTTCTCCTTACCATGGAGACGCTCTGCCGACTGAGCTAAGGGGGCCTGGCCAGGCACTCGCGCTGCCCGACCGGCGCGGCCACCGGGGCCAGCAAGGAGAACCCACCAGCACCGCGAAACCGCGCCAGCCGAGCATACACGAGATCAACCCGCGACGCCCCCCGCGTCCCGCCCACCAAACCCGCCCCACGTCAACATCGGCGACCCGACCCGTCACCGCCCCGCCGCCGCCTGAAACGCAGCCAAAACCGACGGCCACGCGGAAGTGAGCGGGTCTATGACCTCGAAGTGGCCATAGCCGTCCAGCACATCGCAGCATGCATCGTCCCCGGCGGCCAGGGCACGGGCCGTGTATGCCGGGCTCTGCTCCACGGGCACCCGCTGATCCTCGGTCCCGTGCACCAGTCGCACCACGACCCCCGTCGGCACCAGCCCCATCGGGTCGGCCGCCGCATAGCGCTCCGGGTGTGAATCCGGCCCCCCGCCCATCAGATCCCCGGCCGCATTTCCATCCAGCCCGAGCCGGTAACACGCCGCCAGGTCGCAGACCCCGGCCAGGCTGACAACGCTCGCAGTAGGCGGCCCCTCAGCGTGCCAGGGACTCCCGGCCGGCAGCCTGACCCGCCCCGCCGACCACAGGGCCAGGTGCCCGCCAGCGGAGTGACCGGCGACTACGACCCGGCTGGCGTCAACGAGTGAGCCGACGGTCTCGGCGACGATCTGGGGCAGGGCATCGACGGCCAGCGCGATGTCGTCAAAGGTGCCGGGCCAGCCGCCGCCGGGCTGGCCGGTCCGGCGGTACTCGGGGACGCAGACGACGAAGCCGGACGCGGCCAGGGCGTCGCCGAGTGACCCGGTGTGGCTGCGGTCGATGGCCCCGCGCCAGAAGCCGCCGTGCAGGAAGATCACTAGCGGAAGCCCTCGCGCGCCCGACCCGCCGCCCGGCCCGCCGCCAGTCCCGCCCGCACCAGCACGAGGCAGCCGCAGGTCAGCGACCTGGTCGTCGCGCGGGCCGTATAGGAGCACGTGATCGGGGCGGCGCGAGGGTCTGGTCAGGATGTCAGTTTGCGGCACGATGACCATTTCCTTTACTGACCGTGAGCTTCGGGCGCGGGCGAGTTTGAGCTGCGGGCACGGCATCTGGGCAGGTCCGCGGGGGCGCCGCGCGGACCAGGGTAAAGCGCGGCGAAAAGGTAGGTGTCGAATTCCCCCTCTAGGGAATCTTGAGCCTGGACGTGCATACTGTGTGGACTATGGCGGTCGGTGACGTCCGGACGCGGACGACTACAACGTTAGGGTCGTGCTAGTGAG
>JBOHCO010001595.1:0-2594 GCA_050698895.1 Streptosporangiaceae bacterium | reverse complement strand
GGGCCAGGCCGCGCAGCCGCCCGCCGCGGTCTCGCCGGGCGGCCAGCCCGGGGCTGAACCCGCCCCGGCCGGGCTCCAGCGGGGCCAGGCCCCGGTAGGCGCCGCTGGGCCGGGCCGGGTTGGCGATGCCGCCCGGCGCGCCGCGGCTGACCCGCCGGGCCGTGTCCCGAGAGCCGCGTAGTGAGGTCATCCGTGCCGCCTCCGGCCGGCTGGATGGTGGCTCTTGCTGGCCGAGTTACTGGCCGGCGGGGCCGAGGACACGATCTGGCCCGCCTTGTTCATCTTCGGCAGGCTCGGCATCTGGCCACCGGGCAGGGCCGCCTTGTGGCCTTCCAGCCCGTAGATCGAGTCCCAGATCTGCCGCACCGCGGGGCCCGACACGTCGGCGCCGTAACCCGAGTCAGGGATCATCATGACCACCACGTACTTGGGGTGCCCGCACGGGGCGAACGACGCGAACACCGAGGTGGCGACCTTGCCGGCCACCTGCGCCGTACCGGTCTTGCCCGCCACGCAGACCTTGCTCAGCGGGAACCCGCCGAAGGCGCTGGCGGCGGTGCCGGAGGTGATCACGCCCTGCAGCGCGCTGCGGATGTAGGCCAGCGTGGACTTGGCCACCGGCAGGTGCCCGGCTACCTTGGGCCGGATCCGGCGCGTGACCTGGCCGTTCGGGCTGAGCAGCGCCTCGCCGATCCGCGGCTGGTACAGAGTGCCGCCGTTGGCCAGCGCCGCGTAGGCGTTGGCCAGCTGGAGCGGGGTCACCGACACGTAGCCCTGGCCGATCGCGGCGTCCACGGCCTGGCCCGGCTCCCAGACGTTGCCGGTCCGGCAGTCGTCGTACTCGATCTGCTGGACGTAGCTGCCGTTGGCCCGGCCGTACTTGCACCAGTTCTGGCCCCGGTGGGCGTTGTCCTTCCAGTAGTAGTACAGCCACTCGCGGGTCGGCACCGTGCCGGGGCTCTGCTCGGGCAGGTCGACGCCGGGGTTCTTGCCGAAGCCCCAGCCGAGCTCCATCTTCTGCATCTCCTGGACCGGTGCGTGCGGGCTGGTCACCACGTTCGCGCCGCGGTGGTCGCGCAGCCAGATCTGGTAGGCGAAGTTGTAGAAGACGGTGTCGCAGGACAGCACCAGCGCCTGGTGCAGCGACATGACCCCGCCGTTGCCGAAGTCGTTGTGGAAGATGTGCCCCTGGACGTCCACCGCGCCCGGGCAGTCATAGCTGCCGTACAGCGAGTACCCGGCCGCGATGGCCGCCGCGGTGCTGGTCACCTTCCAGGTCGAGCCCGGGGCGTACTCGCCCTGGGTGGCCCGGTTGAGGATCGGCTCGGAATGGCCGCTGCCGAACAGCCGGTGGAACTCCCGGCCGGTGATGCCGCTGGTCCACACGTCCGGGTTGTAGGTCGGGTAGCTGGCCATGGCGATGACCTGGCCCTTGGTCGTCATCACCACCGCGGCCCCGGTCCTGGCGTTTCCGTTGCCCTCGGCCTCGGTCTTGTGGATCGCGTTGGCCAGGTCGGCCTGCACCGCCTCCTGCAGCCGGGAGTTGAGGCTGGTGACCAGGTCATCGCCGGGCTGCGGGGTGACCCGCTTGATCGTGCCCGTCACCTGCCCGGCCGCGTTCACCGAGACCTCGTTGGCCCCCGCCCGCCCGCGCAGCTGCTTGTCGTACTGCTGCTCGAGCCCGGCCTGGCCGACCAGGTCCACCCCCGAGAAGCCGGTCACCGGGATGCCGAGCTGCTGCACCTCGTGGGCGGTGATGGGCTGGAGGTAGCCCAGGATCTGGGCCGCGTCGGTGCCCATCGGCTGGGCGTACTGGGTTACCGGCTGGACCTGCGCGGTCACGCCGGGGAAGTCGCGCTTGTCCTCCAGCACCTGGACGCCGACCCGGTCCGAGACGTGCTCGGCGACCGGGATGGGCTGGTAAGGCGAGCCCGGCCAGCACGGCTGCGACACCGTGGCCGTGCAGATCCGGACCTTCTCGGTCAGCGTCTTGTCGCTGATGTGCAGCAGCGCGGCCAGCTTGCGCAACTCGGCCGCGCCGCCGTCGGACTGCTGCCCGATCAGCGACATGTTCGCCGAGATGACCAGCGCCGAGCGGTTGCTGACCAGCGGCGCGCCGGTGTCGTCGGTGATCTCGCCGCGCACCGTGGGCTCCACGATGTCCCGGGTCCGGTCCAGGTTGGCCTGGGTCACGTAGGCCCGGTGGTTCACCACCTGGAGGAACCAGGCCCGGGCGCCCAGCCCCAGCAGCAGGGCGGCGAGCACCACGTAGAGCACCAGCAGCCGCTTGCGGGACACCGGGATCATGCCGGCCCTCCGCCCGTACCGCTGCCCGTACCGCTGCCCGTACCGCTGCCCGTACCGCCCATGCGGCCCATACCGGCCGTACGTCCCATGCCGCCCCGGCGTCCGGTGCGGCCGACCAGCCACAGGTGCCGGGCGGCTCCGGTGCGATGCCGGGTGATCAGGGACAGCGGCGCCCAGCGGCGGCGCCGGAACCGCGGGCGCTTGCCGCTCATCGCCCGGCCGCTGGCCAGCGGCCGGGACCGGAACCGCGGCGTGGCCGGCCGCCCGTAGTGGCCGCGGCCCGAGCC
>JBOHCO010001594.1:0-4701 GCA_050698895.1 Streptosporangiaceae bacterium | reverse complement strand
TCAGCGGCCCCGACGCCGCGCTCGGTCCCACCTACCTCGCCTCCTGCTACGGCGCCACCGCGGCGATCAACACGGCGGGCGGGGTGCTCGGCCATACGCTCAGCTGCAAGAGCGTGGACACGCGCGGCGACCCCGCCGACGCCGTGCCCGCCGTCAACCAGATGCTCGCGTCCACGTCCAGCCTGGCCCTTGTCATCGGCTGCACGTCGGACGAGGCCGCGGCGGTGGTGCCGATCATCGACGCCCACCACGTGGCCATGTTCTGCATGACCGGGCAGTCCGAGTTCGATCACGTGCACTTCCCGTACTTCTACCGCCTGGTCCCGCCGGACCTGGAGGAGGCGTACGCGATGGTGGTCATCGCGCGGCAGCTGGGGTACACGCGGATCGCGCTGGCGTTCGGCGACGACATCGGCTCGCAGACCTTCATCCAGCCCGCCATCGCGGGGCTGAAGAAGGCGGGCATCACCCTGACCACCGACCAGACCCTCGACCTGAACGCGACTACATTCCGGACCGAGGCCGAGTCGATCATCCAGTCGCATCCGGACGCGATCATGACCGAGGCGCTCGGCTCGGCCGACCCGACCCTGTTCGCGGAGATCAAGCAGCTGGACGGCGGGAAGATGATCCCGGTCATCGGCACCTCGGCCGCCATCTCCCCGGCCTTCTTCAAAGCCGCCACCGCGGCGGTCGGCGCGGGCACCTTCGTGGCCGGTTTCCACGCCGACAACCTGGTCACCGAGACAAGCGGTCCGGCCTACCAGGCGTTCTCCCACGCGCTGCTGTCGCAGCAGGGCAAGGTGCCCGGAGTGACCGGCAACTTCACCACCTACCTGAGCGCGCCCGGCGGCGTGCACCTGTACGACGGCGTCAACCTGGCCGCGCTGGCCATGCTGATGGCCAAGAGCACCAGCCCGGCCGTCTATGGCCCGGACGTCCTCAAGATCGGTGACGGCGTCTCCGGCGCGACCCTTTGTTACTCGTATGCTCAGTGCGCACCGCTGGTCGAGAAGGGCACCGCGATCCGGTACGAGGGGCCAGGCGGCCCGACCATCTTCGACAGCTACCACGACTCCACCGGCATCTTCCAGATCGACACCTACAGCGCGTCCGGCAAGGTCAACGTGGTCGGGAACATCTCGACCGCGCAGCTCCGGGCCCTGGCCGGATGAGCCTGTTCCTCGCCTCGCTCGGGTTCGGGCTGGTCACCGCCTCGGTGCTGGCCATCGCCTCGGTCGGCTTCACGCTCCAGTTCGGCGTGACCGACGTGCTCAACCTGGCCTACGGAGCGGTGATGATCGCCGGCGCGTTCATCGCCTACCTGCTCAACAGCGCCGGGGTGTCGGTGTGGGCCGGGCTGGTGGTGGCGGTGGTCGTCTGCTCGCTCGGCTCGGTGGGGCTCAACGCGCTGGTCTACACGCCGTTCCAGCGGCGCGGCGCCACCCCGATCACGATGGTCATCGTGTCCCTGGGCATCACGCTGATCATCGAGTTCGGCGTGCAGGCGCTGGCCGGCGGCACCAGCGTGTCCTACCAGCTGGCCCAGGGCCCGACGCTGCAGGCCGGCGGGCTGATCCTGACCGGCGTGCAGATCGGCGTCATCGCGCTCAGCCTGGTGGTAATGGCCGGGGTGCACGGGCTGCTGCGCTACTCCAAGCTGGGCAAGGCCATGCGGGCCACCGCGGCCAACCGGATGCTGGCCCGCACCTGCGGGATCAGGACCGGCCGGGTCATCACCGCGACGTGGGCCCTGACCGGCGCGCTGTGCGGGCTGGCCGGGGTGGTCTTCGGGATCGACTCGGGCAGCTTCGACGCCACCAGCACCGACGTGTTCCTGGTCCTGATCCTGGCCGCCGTGTTCCTGGGCGGGCCCGGCCAGGCCTACGGCGCCATGCTCGGCGCGGCCGTGATCGGCATCGCCACCGAGGTCAGCGCCGCGTTCATCCCGGCCGACTACAAGTACGTGATCGCGTTCGGTGTCCTGCTGGTGATGCTCGGGGTCCGCCCCGCGGGCCTGCTGGGAGCCCGAGCATGATCGGAGCCCGGGCATGAACAGCTACTACCTCATCAACCTGCTCATCTACGCCGCCGTCGACGCCATGGCCTGCCTGGGCCTGAGCCAGCAGTTCGGCATCGCCGGCGTGACCAACTTCGGCTTCATCATCTTCCAGGCGGCCGGCGGCTACGCGGCCGCCGTGCTGGCCATGCCGTCCGACTCGGCCAACGGCGGATTCCAGTCCTACATCGGCGGCTGGCACCTGCCGTTCCCGCTGCCCTGGCTGGGGGCCGCCGTGGTCGGCGGGGCGCTGGCCCTGCCGTTCACGTTCCTGGTCGGCCGGCGGCTGCGCGGCGACTTCGCCGCGGTCGGCCTGCTGGTCACCGCGGTGCTGGTCAACCTGCTGGTGACCAACTACGTGCCGCTGTTCAACGGCGACGCCGGGGTCTCGCTCATCCCCGAGCCGCTCCAGGGCGTCCTCAACGCCGCCACCAGCGGTTACCAGTGGGCCTTCACTGCGCTGGCCATCGCCCTGTGCGCCGGTGTCTACCTGCTCGTGCGCCGCCTCACCGAGTCGCCCTACGGCCGGTCGCTGCGGGCCATGCGCGACAACGACATCGTCGCCGACTCGCTCGGCAAGGACCTGCGCTCGCTGCGCACCGGCGTGCTGGTCACCGGCGGCGCCATCGCCGGCCTGTCCGGCGGCATCCTGGTCTCCTACATCACCACCTGGTCCCCGGCCGCCTGGGGCTACGCCGAGACCGTCGTGCTGTTCGCCGCGGTGATCATCGGCGGGGCCGGCAACCACCGCGGCGCCGTGCTCGGCGCCATCCTGGTCCCGGTCGGGTTCGAGGAGGTCACCCGGTTCATCCCCAGCTCCAACAGCCTGCCGCCCAACCTCATCCCCTCGCTCGAGTGGGTCGCCATCGGCCTGCTGATCGTCATCTTCCTGTGGTTCCGGCCGCAGGGCATCCTGCCCGAGCGCAAGCGGGTCATCGCGCTGCCCGCCGCCGCCGCGGACGTTCCCGATCCTCCGCAACAGCTAGCGCAGGCCACGGTAACCAGCCGGCCGGCGCCCGCCGGGGCCAGCCGGCCGCCAGCGCCCGCCGCCGCTGATCCCGGCCCCCGCCCGGTGGTGCTCAGCGCCACCGGCCTGACTCGCGAGTTCGGCGGCGTCCGGGCCGTCAGCGACGTGTCCCTGGCCGTCCGCCGCGGCACCCTGACCGGGCTCATCGGGCCCAACGGGGCCGGCAAGTCCACCCTGCTGGCCATGCTGGCCGGGACCCTGCCGCCCACCGCGGGCACCATCACCTACCTGGGCCAGGACATCACCGCCCGGCCCGCGTTCCGCCGGGCCCGCGTCGGCCTGGTCCGCACCTTCCAGCTGGCCAGCGAGTTCAAGCGGCTGACCGTGCTGGAGAACCTGCTGTCCGCGGTGCCGGGCAACCGCGGCGACTCGCTGGCCGGCGCGATCCGCGGCCGCCGCTACTGGGGCAGCGACGAGCTGGCTGCCGTCGCCCGCGCCGAGGCCCTGCTGCGCCGCTTCGGGCTGCTGGACGTGGCCAGCCTGTACGCCGGCGACCTCAGCGGCGGCCAGCGGCGGCTGGTGGAGATCATGCGGGCGCTGATGACCGAGCCGACCATGCTGCTGCTGGACGAGCCCATGGCCGGCGTGCACCCGAAACTGGCCCGGCGGATCGGCCGCGAGCTGGTGGAGCTGTGCCAGGAGGGGATGACCGTGCTGATGGTCGAGCACGAGCTGGCCATCATGGACGAGTTCTGCGATCCGGTGGTGGTGATGGCCGAGGGCGCCGTGCTGGCCGAGGGCACCATGGCGGACCTGCGGGCCCGCAGCGAGGTCGTGGAGGCCTACCTTGTCGGCTGACTCCAGCCCGCGGGTGACCGGCCTGGCGCTGCGGGCCGAGAACGTCACCGCCGGCTACGGCGGCGACCCGGTGATCCGCGGGATCACCGTGGCTGCCGACCCGGCCCAGATCATCTCGCTCGTCGGGCCCAACGGCTCGGGCAAGTCCACGCTGCTCAAGAGCCTGGCCGGGATCGTGCGCGTGGCCCCCGGCCGGGTCCTGGTCGGCGGCGCCGACCTGACCAACACCGCGCCCGAGGAGGTGGCCAGGGCCGGGGTCGGGTACGTGCCCCAGGTCGACGACGTGTTCGCGCCGCTGACCGTGCGGGAGAACCTGGAGATGGGCGGCTACCTGCTGCGCCGGGCCCAGGTGGCCGGCCGCATCGAGCGGGCGCTGGCCGTGTTCCCCCGCCTGGCCGGGATGCTGACCCGCCCGGCGGGCCGGCTCAGCGGCGGCGAGCGCAAGATGCTGGCCATGGCCCGGGTGCTGATGCTCGACCCAGGCCTGTTCCTGCTCGACGAGCCCACCGCCAACCTGGCTCCCAAGGTGGCCGCCGAGCTGCTCGGCGAGCACGTCCGGCAGCTCGCGGCCAGCGGTGCCACCGTGCTCATCGTGGAGCAGCGGGCCCGGGCCGTGCTGGCCATCTCCGACCGCACCTACGTGCTGGGCGGCGGCGAGGTCCTGATGGCCGGCACCCCGGCCGAGCTGGCCGCCAGCCCCGACTTCGTGGAGTCCTTCCTGGGCGGCGGCCGGCCCCGCGTGTAGCCGCTCAGGCGGTCCCGGCCTGCAGCGTCCCGGCCGCCGGGGCGCGGGCCCCGGCCCGGGCCGGGATCGCGG
>JBOHCO010001593.1:0-2821 GCA_050698895.1 Streptosporangiaceae bacterium | reverse complement strand
GACCATGGGAGCGATCTTCGCGTCACATGTATAAGCGCCGGCGGCTTTGCCGGTGAGCCAGCCGGGCTGGCCGGCGCGGGCGGCGGCACGGCGGACGGCGCGGGGCCGGTTCCGGGTGAAGGCGTCCTCGGGGAGGGGGCCCAGCAGCTCATCGAGATCGGGTTTGGCCGTGGCCGGGCTGCCGCCGCCGGGCTGGCTGGCTTCGCCGGGCTGCCCGGCGGCGGCGTGGTCCAGGAGCGGGTCAGCCGGGCTGGTGTCGCCGCTGCGGGGCTGGTTTGTGCCGCCGGTCTGGCTGTCGCCCAGGTGGTCGCCGTACGGGTCAGCCAGGCCGGTGTTGCCGCTGCCGGGCTGGCCTGCGCTGCTGGGCTGGCTGGTGTCCGGGTCGTCGGCGGACGCCTCGCCTTCGCCTTCGCCGTTGGCGTCGCCGTCAGCGGGCTGACCGGTGGCGAAGTGGCGGGCGAGCCAGGCGCTGGCGGCGTCCTGGGCGCCGGGGCGGCCCATCAGCTCCTCCAGGGTCAGGTGCAGCTGCACCTGGGCGGCCTGGCCCGCCCGGTCGGGCAGGCAGCCGGAGGCGAGCAGGAGGCGCATGGCCTCTTCGAGGGCGTCGTGGCGGCGCTGCCCGGCGGACCGGTCGTCCTCCGGGCCGGCCTTCTTCCCTAGGGTGTCCAGGACTTCCTGGACAGCGGCCAGGCACTCCGGGGTCAGGTCACCATCAGCCTTGCCGTGGCCCCGGAACAGGCGAGTCAGCCCGAAGAACCGGTCCTTGAACCGGGCATCGTCATCGTCGTCGCGGTCGGGCGGGGTGACCTTGGAGTACATCTGCTCGGCCATCTGGGCCAGGAAGTCCAGGTCCGCGCCAGCCGCCGCCGCGGCGACCAGGTCCTCGTCGGCCATGTCCCAGTAGACGTCGGGCAGCATGTCGGACCAGTTGCAGATCTTGCGGGCATACGACTCGGTAATCGACCCGGCGGCCAGCGCATCCGCGACCCGGGGGTGGACCGACAGGCGGCGCATCCACCCGATCGCGCCGGAGGCGGCCTTGGCCGTGACCCGGGTCTGCCAGGCCAGCCACGGGTGCGGGCCGCCGCGGCCGTCGTCGGCGTAGCCGCCCTGGACGGTGAACGCGGTGAGGACCCTGGCCCGGGCGGCGGTGTGCTGCGACCCGGCCCGCTCCAGCTCGCGCAGCAGCCGGGCCTGGGTGACCGCGGGCAGGGACGCCGCGTCAGCCTGGGCCAGGTAGCCGAGCCCGGCCCGCACCATGTCCATGGCCTCGTCGACCGAGCCGAAGGGGGTGTCCGGCGGGTTTGTCATCCGGCGACCTCCTTCCCTGGCCTCGATCACTCTTTCGATCTCATGTTCGAGGCTATCGGTCGGGTACGACAGTTCCGGGGGCCACCGAGCGCCGTTAAGGAGAATTTTCAAGATTTTCTTGGCCGCTCGGCACGGCCAAGTGTCAGGTGTTGTCAGCTGCCCGATGGTGACGGCGGCCCTCCGGCCTGCGGCTCGGCCTGGGTGTTCGGCTGCTTGGCAGCTAAACGACCGCCGGCGGCCGGCGCCAGGCTTTCCTGACCGCATGTCTCACCGCATGCGTATCCGGCTGCGGCTGCCGCGCCCGCTGCAGGCTGGTGCCGTGGCCGTCCTCGGGCTGGCCACCGTCGTGCTGACGACCGGGCTGAGCTCGGTACCGGCGTCCGCGTCGCCGGGCCCGCGTTTCGCCGTGCTCAAGAACAGCGTGCCGGCGACCACCGACCAGCGGGTCGCGTCGTACTCGAGTCCGCGCATGTCCATCGAGGTCTCGCTGGCCCCCCGGCGCGAGGCCGCGCTGGCCAGGGAACTGCGGGCGGCCTACACCAAGGGCAGCGCCCACTACCATCAGTGGCTGCGCCGGGGACGGTTCGTCGCCAGGTACGCGCCGCCGGCCGCCGAGCGCGCGGCCGTCACCCGGTACCTGCGCAGCCAGGGCCTGAGCGTGAGCCGGTCGGCCTCGCCGTTCCTGATCAGGGCCGCGGGCTCGGCCGGGCGGATCGAGACGGCTTTCCGCACCCGCCTGAGCACCTACCGCGACCCGCGGGGCGTCGAGTACTTCGCCAACTCATCGGCCGTCCAGCTGCCTGCCGCGATCTCGGCTGGCGTGCTCGGCGTGATCGGCCTGACGAACACGGTCCGGGAGCACGCCGGAGCGGTGCCGGTCCGCGCCACGCGCCGCCCGGCCCGCACCATGCGCCGCCCGGCCGGCCGAGTCTCGGCCGACAACCAAGCCAGCTGCGAGACGCCGTACGTGACCAGGGCGGAGCTGTTCGCGTCGGTCAGCGGGACCAGCTTCCCGTACGGGTTCGGGGGCGGGCCGGCCTGCAGCGGCATGACGCCCGCCCAGGACAACTCCATCTACGACGCGCCGCACGTCGGCCCGCGGGGCCGGGGCGCCGGTGTCACCGCCGCGGTGTTCGAGCTGTCGGCCTACCTGCACTCCGACATCGACACAACGGGTACGCGTCCGACTTCGAGGTCAATGGCGACATCGAGCTGGAGCTGTCCATCGCTCCGGACCTCAGGCACCTCATCGTGTACAACGCGCCGAACGACTTCACCGGCCAGACCGAACTGGACGAGTACACCGCGATGGCCAGTGACGACACCGCGGCCACGGTCAGCTCGAGCTACTCGGCCTGCGAGAACGACGTCACCGCCGCCTACGTGCGGTCGGAGAACGTCGTGTTCGAGCAGATGGCACTGCAGGGCCAGAGCGTCTTCAACGACAACCAGGATGACGGGGCGTTCGGCTGCATCAGATCAGACGGTACCGACATCGTCGACGTGCAGG
>JBOHCO010001592.1:0-3760 GCA_050698895.1 Streptosporangiaceae bacterium | reverse complement strand
AGCCGGCCGGGCGCCGCGGCCTCGGCCTGCTCGGCGCGCAGGTCCTCGACGCCGCAGGCCTGGCGGATGGCGTCGATCTCGGCCTGCCGGTCCGGCGCGGGCTCGTACCCGGTGCCCGGCCCGGCGTAGTCGTTGGGGTCGGTGACCATGGACAGCACCCGGAGGCTCTCGTCGAAGATGGCCGCCGTCTGCAGGTAGTCGCCGGACAGCCGGGCCCGGGTCATGTCCATGATCTTCTCGGCCGCGTCCTCGTAGCCGGTCTCGTCCAGCGCCGCGACGATGTCGACCACGGTCAGGCCGCCTTCCCTGATCGCGTGCGCAGCGCTGACCACGGCGAGCGTGTCGGTGTCCCCGAGGTCCTTGGACCCGGCCGCGTCCACCGCCAGCTCGACGTGGTCGTCGGTGAAGTCGGCCAGGCCGAGATGCCGGTACACCGCCCGGCAGGCCAGGGCGGCCTCGCGGCGCAGCTCGGCGATCCGCTCGGCGGCCACGGTGCGCAGCCCGCCGTCGACCCCCCAGTCGCGCTGCAGGGCCAGGAAGTCGTCGATGTCCTCGGCGTTGAAGTTGCTCGGGCCGAACATGTTGTCGTAGCGCTGGATGCTGCCGAACCCGCTGAACACGAAGTCCGAGCCGGCCAGCACGATGGGCAGGGTGCGCGAGGTGCGGCGCATGTCGGACTCGCTCATCAGCGCGTCGTTGCCGGAGCACGACTCGAGGTTGCGCATCATCGCCATCAGGTTCTCGGCCATCAGCTCGCGCAGCCCGCCGGGCACCGACGCGGCCACGCTGGCCCCGTCGATGCCGCCGTTCTGCACCCCCTGGGCGCCGATGGCCCGGGCCAGGGCCACGCAGCGGGCCTCCAGGTAGAGCATCGACCGGCCCTCGGCGCCGGCCATGAGCACCTCGGCGCCCGCGCCGCTGGAGACCCGCATCTTCATCCCGCGCGAGGCGTAGGCCGAGGTCAGGAAGGCCTTCGACCAGGGCGTGTCGTCGCCGTCGGTGAAGACCTGCTCGGTGCCGTAGAGCGACACGGTCTCCGCGTAGGAGGTGAGCCCGCGCATGCCGAGCTCGAGTTCCAGCGCCTCCTCGACCGAGCACTGGATGAGCACGCCCTGGGCCGCCACGGCCGCCCCGATCAGGCACGCCACCGCGTTGCTCGGCGCGTCGGCCAGCACCGGGACCGTGGTCTCGATCTCCCGGAAGCCGAACGCAGCGGCGGTGGCCGAGTCGGCGGCCAGCAGCAGCGGGTCGTCCAGCCGGTTGGTGACGTGGGCCTGGTTGCTGGGCGTCCGCCGGCCCCGCAGCTTGGTCATGGCCAGGCCCAGCTCGGCCGGGCGGAGCAGGGCCAGCACCCGGGCCAGCTTGGCCGGAGTGGCGCCCGCGCTGAGCCGGATGATCTCGGCCCGGGGCACGCCGGGGCTGATGACGCGCAGCGCGAACTCGGCGTCGGACAGGCTCATCGCCTCCGGGGCGGCGGCCAGGTCCAGGCCGTGCCGGGCGATGTAGGCGTCGATCGAGTCGAAGTCCGGCTCGGCCACGCCGTCCAGCTCGGTCACCCGGCCGCCGGAGATGACCAGCCCGGGTTCCGGGTCGGCGGGCGAGCGCAGCGCGACCAGGCCGAGCCCGGGGTCCTCGACCGCGAACCCGTCCAGGTTGACCCGCTGCCGGTCCATGAACCGGATCCGGCCCACCGGCCGGTCAGCTGTCATGACCCCTCCTTAGTTCGCGTCAATTCGCGGGACGCAGCTCGATGACCCGGCCGCCGCCCGGCTCGGCCCGGCTGGCCCCGGCCGAGCCGGCCGCCCCGGGCGTCCGCACGACGATCCGGATCCGGTCGCCGCGGAACAGGTCCTGCGAGAACTCGATCGGCGCGCCGTCGGAGTCACTGGTGGTGCGGGTGATGGCCAGCAGCGGCGATCCGGCCGCCACGTCCAGCACCTGGGCCTCGTCCGCCGACGCGGTGACCACCTCGATCTGCTCCACCGCCTCGGCCGGCCGGGTGCCGAAGTGCGCCTCGAGCAGCTCGTAGACCGAGCCGCCGAGCGGCAGCTCGAGCAGGCCGAGGAACCGGTCCGCGGGGAACCGGGCGTGCTCCACCACGATCGGGCTGCCGTCGGCCAGCCGGATCCGGTTCAGGTCGACGACCAGGTCACCGCGGCGCAGGCCGAGGGCGCGGGCCACCGGCTCCTCCGCGGCCGACAGCCCGGCGCTGATCACCCGGGTGCCGGCCACGACGCCCTGGCTGCGCAGCAGCGCGGGCACGCCCACGACCCGGCTGGTGTCCCGCTCGATCTTGTCCTTGCTGACGAACGTGCCGCCGCCCCGCCCTGGCACCCGGCGCACCACGCCGCTGTCGGCCAGCACGGCCAGCGCCTGGCGCAGCGTCGCCCGGCTGACCCCCAGGTCGGCCGCGAGCGCGCGCTCGGCGCCGAGCCGCTGGCCGGGACGCAGGTGCCCGGTGGCGATCCGCTCCGTCAGCACCCGCCGCACGTCCTCGGGCGATCGCACGTCCTCGGGCGACCGCCCGTCAGCCAGCATCCAGCGCACCTAGTGACTCGGGCAGCACCTGGCCGCCGTCGACCACGATGCTCTGCCCGGTGATGAAGGCGGCCTCATCGGTGGCCAGGAACAGGGCCGCGTAGCCGATCTCGTCCACCGTGCCCAGGCGGCCCAGCGGGATGCTGGACGTCATCGACGCGATGTACTCCTCGCCGAGGTCGGCCAGGCCCTCGGTCATCACGTTGCCGGGCAGCACCGCGTTGATGGTGATTCCGTCGGAGGCCAGCTCGATGGCGGCGGTGCGCATGAAGCCGAGCTGGCCCGCCTTGCTCGCGCCGTAGTGGACCCAGCCGGGGAAGCCGGTAATCGGCCCGGTGATGGACGAGGTCAGGATGACCCGGCCGTGCCCCGACGCGGCCAGCGCGGGCATGCAGGCCTGCACCGACAGGATGCTGCCGCGCAGGTTGGTGCCGAGGACGGTGTCGATGTCCTCGTCGGTCATGTCGGCCAGCCGGCTCTCGGGGAAGATCCCGGCGTTGGCGCACAGCACGTCGATGCCGCCCAGCCGCTCGGAAGCCACCTCGGCCATCCGCGCGCAGTCGGCCCGCACGCTGACGTCGGCCAGCAGGCAGGAGACCTCGGCGCCGTCCGCCGACAGCTCGGCCGCGGCCGCCTTGGCCGCCGCCTCGTCCCGCCCGGTGATCAGCACCCGGGCGCCCGACCCGGCGAACACCCGCGCGATGCCCTTGCCGATGCCCCGGGTGCCGCCGGTGACGACCACGGCGCGTCCCGCGATGGAGGTGAACACGGTTACTCCTTCCCGCCCCGGCTGAGGAAGCGCTCAGCCAGGTCGCAGCTGTCCTGGGTGTAGCCCGCGCCGAGCTGCTGGGCGATCTCCGCGGCCTGGTGGGAGCCGATCCAGGCGACGAGCAGCAGCCGGCGGAACATGATGAACGTCCAGATCTCGGCCTCGTCCTCGGCCGGCAGGCTGAGCACCCGGCGGTAGCCGGACAGCCAGCTGTCCACCAGCTCCGGCACGTGCGGCTGGTGCTCGAAGAAGCTCACCGCGGTGCCGACATCGTAGAGGAACCAGCTGAAGCCGGAGTCGTCGAAGTCGATGACGCTGACCCGGCCGCCGTCGACCAGCAGGTTGGCCAGCCGGGTGTCGGCGTGGACCAGCCCGAAGCGGCCCGGCCCGGTGCCGAACCGGGCCAGCCGGCCGGCCAGCGCCCCGGCCAGGCGGCCGAGCACGGCCCGCTCG
>JBOHCO010001591.1:0-3162 GCA_050698895.1 Streptosporangiaceae bacterium | reverse complement strand
GGCCGGCCTGGTCAGGGTGCCCGGGCCGGCGGCGGCGTCGGCCGGCTGCGGCTGGTAGTCAGCGAAGAAGTTCCACCACGCCCGGTCGACCGAGCTGGGATCCGCCTGGTATCTCTGGTAGAGCTCGTCCACGAGCCACTGATTGGGCCCGAAGTCGGTGCCGCCGGCACCCGGCGACCCGCCCGGCCGCTCGGATCCGCCGGGCTCTTGCGTCCCGGTCCGGTCAGCTACCTGCACGTTGAGATCCGCTGAAGCACGCGGAGACCCAGAAGGCACGGCGGACATCGCCCTCTTCCGAAGCTGGAATTTCCTGTCGATTGCCCCGCACTCAAGGTTACCCGCCATCCACAGGTGTAAGCCGCAGCAGGACCGGGTAAGAGAGGGGGTCGGTTACGGCAGCCTACGCCGACAGCCGGTCCCGGCCGTGTGGTTCGAGCCAGCTCACGTACGGGCCCTTGGGCACGATCCGGGACGGGTTGATCCACTCCTGCGTCTGGTAGTAGTGCCGCTTGATCTGCACGAAGTCGGTCGTGTCGCCGAAGCCGGGTGTCTGGTAGAGATCCCTGGCGTAGCCCCACAGGTGTGGGTAGTCGGCCAGCCGGTGCAGATTGCACTTGAAGTGGATGTAGTAGACGGCGTCGAACCGGGCCAGCGTGGGGAACAGCCGGATGTCGGCCTCGGACAGCTGGCTGCCGAGCAGGAACCGGCGCCGGCCCAGCCGCTCCTCCAGCGCGTCCAGCGTAGTGAACAGGGCGTCGAACGCCTCCTCGTAGCCGGCCTGGGTGGTGGCCAGGCCCGCCTTGTAGACCCCGCTGGACACCGTGTGGTGGATCAGCGCGCCGAGCGCCTCGATCTCCTGGCGCAGGCTGGCCGGGTACAGGTCGGGGGCGCCGGGCCGGTGGAAGCCGGGGAACTCGGTCTCCAGCATCAGGCTGATCTGCGGGAAGTCGTTGGTCACGATGCGCTGGGTGCGGGTGTCCCACAGCAGCGGGACGGTGCAGCGGCCGGCGTACTCGCGGTCGGTGGCCAGGTACAGCTCGGCCAGCCAGGTGGCGCCGGTGACCGGGTCACGCCCGCCCGCGGAGTCGGGGAACCGCCAGCCCCGCTCGCCGGGGATCGGGTCGGTCAGGGTCAGCCCGACGACGCGCTCCAGGCCGAGCAGCCGGCGCGCGATCAGCGCGCGGTGCGACCACGGGTCGGCCAGGGAGGCGTAGAGCTGATAACGGCCGGACTCGGCCATGAAGCCGCTCGAGCCGTCCCAGGAGATTCGTCCCGTGAACGCGGCGTGCTGGCGGCCGAATCCCCCGGTCGCGGCACTGCCCGGGGCCGGTGGCGAGCCGGCGTGCAATCCTCGCCCCCTTCCCGGGTAGGTGGACGTCGGAAGATGTCCTACTAGATGCCGCCATACCAGCGCAAGGGGCCGGGTAGCGTTCCGGGCACGGGTGACATCACCGAACGCCCGTCGGAAAGGACGTCGGTTGAGTTCCCTCGTGAGCGGGCTCACGCACCTCAGCGGCTGGCTCGCCTACGGCGTGGTGGCCCTGCTGGTCTTCGGCGAGACCGCGCTGTTCCTCGGCTTCGTGCTGCCCGGCGAGACCGCGGTGGTGCTGGGCGGGGTCCTGGCCAGCCGGGGCCACATCCAGCTCTGGCTGCTGATCGTGGTCGTGGTCGTGACCGCGGTGACCGGCCCGCTGGTCGGCTACGAGATCGGGCGGCGGATGGGGGACCGCATCTTCGCGAACCGGCTGCTGGCCCGCATCCCCGGCGGGGTGGACCGGGCCCGCACCGTGCTGCGCGAGCGGGGCGGCCTCGGCGTGCTGGTCGGCCGGTTCGTGGCCATCCTGCGGGCGCTGGTGCCGGCCGCAGCGGGCGCGGCCCGGGTCCCCTACCGGACATTCGTGACCTACAACCTGATCGGCGGCGTGATCTGGGGCGTGGGCTACAGCCTGCTGGGCTACCTGGCCGGGTCGGCGTACACGGTCATCGAGCGCCGGGTCGGCGCCGGGCTGGCCATCGCGGTCGCGGTGCTGGTCGTCGCGGTGCTGGTGGCCTGGGCCGCGCGCCGCCACCGCCGCGAGCGCAGCACCCCGGACGCGCCCGGCACGGAGCCGCCAGCCGCCAGCTAGCCCAGCGCCAGCTAGCCCAGCCGCCAGCTAGCCGGGCCCCAGCTAGCGGTCAGCCCGCGACGGCCGCCGCCCGCGGGGTGCCGAACACGTCATCGCGGCGGTTGCTCAGGCACGGCAGCACCGACCGGACCTGCGCCGTCATGGCCAGGTCCACGTCGCCGACCATGACGGCCTCGGCCGAGCCCAGGTCCATCCGGGCCGTGCCCAGGGGGTCGACCAGCATGCTGCGGCCGATCCCGGTGGGGGCCGCGGTGGGCTTCTCGGCCGGGTCCGGCACCTGCCCGGCCGCCGCGACCCAGATCGTGTTCTCGATCGCCCTGGCCCGGACCAGCGTGACCCAGTGCTCCTCCTTGAACAGCCCGGACGCCCAGGCCGCCGGCAGCACGAGCAGCTCGGCGCCGGCGGCGGCCAGCGTCCGGGCCAGTTCCGGGAAGCGCACGTCGTAGCAGGTCAGGAAGCCGACTCGCAGGCCGGCCAGGTCGGTGAGCACCGGCTCGTCGCCGGGGGCCACGCTGTCCGACTCGCGCTGGCCGAGCGCGTCGAACAGGTGGATCTTGCGGTAGGCGGCGGCCAGCCGGCCGTCGGCGTCGTAGGCCACGGTGGTGTTGAACACCCGCCCGTCGCCGGCCGGCTCGAAGACCCCGGCGACGATGGCCACCCCGGCCCGGCGGGCCGCCTGCGCCAGGCCGGCGCAGAACGGCCCGTCCAGGGGCTGCGCCGCCTGCCGCAGGTCGGCGCTGAACCGGGCTTGCATGCCCTCGGGGAACACCGCGAGCTGGGCGCCCTGGCTGGCGGCGCTGGTGACGGCGGCCTCGACGCGGGCCAGGTTGGCTGAGGGGACGGAGCTGACCGGCAGCTGGCCCAGGGCGACTCGCATGGGGGCAGCGTAACCCGCCGCTGCCCCCGCGCCGTCAGCCCGTCAGCCGACTAGATGCCGCAGGTCCAGCTGGTCGTTCAGGCTCGGGTCCGCCGGACGACCATTGTTATCGATGAATTGCTGGGTCTCGGTCCAGGTCGGGTCGCCGGGGAACGCGCC
>JBOHCO010001590.1:0-2256 GCA_050698895.1 Streptosporangiaceae bacterium | reverse complement strand
TGTACACCTCGTTCGACCCGACCAGCGGGACGACCGCGCTGCTGCTGCTGTTCGCCTTCGAGGCCGTCGTCATCGGCGGGCTCGGCTCCCTGTGGGGCACCCTGGCCGGCGGCATCCTGCTCGGCGTCGTCCAGCAGCTTGGCGCGCAGATCAACTCCAACGACCAGGTCCTGGCCGGGCAGCTGCTGTTCCTGCTCGTCTTGCTGGTCCTCCCGCAGGGACTCACGAGTATCCGGAGGCCGGCATGGGTCAGGTAACGGTGCCCGCGCCCGCTGTCTCGGCGCAGCCGGTCCGGGTCACCCGGTCGCGGCGCTCCACGATCTGGGCCGCCATCGGGGCCGTCGTGGTCATCGCCGTCCTGGCCTACCTGCCCTACCAGGTCTACTCCGGGACCACCAGCCTGATGGTCAACTTCTTCATCCTGCTGATCATGGCCAGCATGTGGAACCTGCTGGCCGGCTACGCGGGGCTCGTCTCCGTCGGCCAGCAGGCCTTCATCGGCCTCGGCTCGTACTTCGTGCTCATCGCCGGCCTGCACAGCATCAACCCGTTCCTCGGCCTGCCCATCGCCGCGCTCGGCAGCGGCGTCGCCGGGCTCGTCGTCTGGTGGCTGCTCTCCCGGCTGCGCACCGGCTACTTCGCCATCGCCACCTGGGTCATCGCCTCCATCTGCTACCTGGTCGTGATCAGGTTCCCGACCCTGGGGGGCGGCACCGGTGAGCCGCTCACCGGCCTGCCCAACATCAGTGCCACCCTGCTCGACGCCTACATCTACTGGATCGCCCTCGGCGTGACCGTGATCATGCTCATCACCGTCTACGCGCTGCTCCGCGGCCGGCTCGGGCTCGTCCTCACCGCCCTGCGCGATGACGAGACCGGCGCGCGCAGTGTCGGGGTCCGGGTGGCCAGGGCCCAGCTGCTTGTCTTCGTCGTCGCTGCCATCGGGTGCGGCGCGGCCGGCGGCCTGGAGCTCATCAGCCAGCCATTCGTGCAGCCCAACGCCGCCTTCTCCGTGCAGTGGACCGCAGAGATGATCTTCGCCTGCCTGATTGGCGGGATCGGCACCATCGAGGGGCCGATCGTCGGCGCGATCGTGTTCTTTGCCCTCCAGCAGTGGCTGTCCAACTACGGGACCTGGTACTTCGTCGTGCTCGGCGCCGTCGCCATCGCCGTGGCCATCTGGGCCCCGCGCGGCCTGTGGGGCTTGTTCTCCGAGCGGTTCCACATCCGGCTGTTCCCCGTCGGTTACTGGCTCTGGCCCGCCGACCAGCAGGCCCGGCCCGGACTGGGACGGCTGCCGTTCGCCCGCCGGGGCGGCGGCGACTCCGGCACCTAGCCCCCGCGGCGGCCCGGCCTGCCCAGCCGGCCGGGCCGTCCCGGCGCCTTTCCCGGAGGCGGGAACACCGACCAGGGAAGTCTTGTTGCCCGCAATGCGGGATTCCGGAGTGTTGCCGGGCAGGTCTGCCTGGCCCCGGACCGCTTACGCAGGCATGGCAAGGAGGGCAGCCGTGAGCATATTCGGTTTCCACAAGACCCGGATGGTCGATGCCGACCGGGCGCTGCCGGGCCGGACTACGGCCCAGTTGTCGGTCCCCGAGGTGCACGAGGTACTCGGGACGCCGCTGCGACCCCCCTACCCCGCCGGGACTCAGGTGGCCGAGTTCGCCCTCGGCTGCTTCTGGGGGGCCGAGAAGACGTTCTGGTCAACCCCCGGCGTCATCTCCACCTCCGTCGGGTACGAGGGCGGGTTCACGCCCAACCCGACCTACGAGGAGGTCTGCTCCGGCCGGACCGGGCACGCCGAGGCCGTGCGGGTCGTCTACGACCCCAGCGTCGTGACCTACGGCGAGCTGCTGCGGGTGTTCTGGGAGTCGCACAACCCGACCCAGGGCATGCGGCAGGGCCACGACATCGGCACCCAGTACCGTTCGGCCATCTTCTACCACTCGCCATCGCAGCAGGCCGCGGCCGAGGCGTCGCTGGCCGCCTACCAGCGCCGGCTGAGCGAGGCGGGCTACGGCGAGATCAGCACCGAGGTGGCCCCGGCGTCGGAGTTCTTCTTCGCCGAGGACTACCACCAGCAGTATCTTTCAAGCAATAAAAACCCGCGCGGGTACTGCCCGGACCACGGGACTGGGGTGTCATGCCCAGTCGGAGTGGTGAAGGCCAGTGGGCCGCTCAGCCCGTCAAAGGCGGATGACTGAGCTCTCGCCGGGAGGGCTGATTCCAGACCGCGGGTCTCAGGGTGGTTTGACT
>JBOHCO010001589.1:0-7234 GCA_050698895.1 Streptosporangiaceae bacterium | reverse complement strand
TTGAGCAGCCCCTGCGGGTCCAGCGCCTGCTTGATCATCGCGTGCAGGTCCATCACGTCCTGGCCCAGCTCCATCGGCAGCCAGCGCCGCTTCAGCACGCCCACCCCGTGCTCCCCGGTCAGCGTGCCGCCCAGGTCCAGCGCGGCCCGGAAGATCTCGTCGGCCGCCGCCCAGACCGGCTCGGGCACCTCGCCGTCGGGCTGGCGGTCGAACACGAACGTCGGATGGGCGTTGCCGTCGCCCGCGTGCGCCACCGTGAAGATCAGCACCTCGCGCCGGGCCGAGACCTGCTCGATCAGGGCCAGCAGGTCGGGCAGCTTCGAGCGCGGCACGCAGACGTCCTCGACCAGGCAGCTGCCCAGCCGCTCCGCGGCCCCGTAGGCCATCCGCCGGATGCCGAGCAGCTGGGCGGCCTCCTCGGGGTCGGCCGACTGGGCCACGTAGTCGGCGCCCGCCTGCTCGAACTGCGCGCTCATGGCGGCGGCGCAGGCCGCGGAGTCGGGCCCGTCGGCCTGGGCGATGAGCATGGCCACGGTGCCGTCGTCCAGCCCGATGTTCTTCCACTCGTTGATGGAGCGCAGCGTGGCCCGGTCCATCAGCTCCATCAGGCTCGGCGTCAGCCCGGCCCGGACCACCGCCGCCACCGCGTCGCCCGCGGCCCGCAGCGACCCGAAGCTGCCCACCACGGTGACCGGCTCGCCCGGCGGCCGGGGCCGCAGCCGGACCGTGGCCGCGGTGATCACCCCCAGCGTCCCCTCTGACCCGACGAACAGGCTGGTCAGGTCGTACCCGGCCACCCCCTTCACGGTCCGGCCACCGGTGTGCACGACCCGGCCGCCGGCCAGCACCACCTCGAGCCCGAGCACCGAGTCGCGGGTCACCCCGTACTTGACGCAGCGCAGCCCGCCCGCGTTGGTGGCGATGTTCCCGCCGATGGTGGAGATCTCGTAGCTGCTCGGGTCCGGCGCGTACATCAGCCCGAACTCGGCCGCGGCCCGGCCGATGTCAGCGTTCAGCACGCCTGCCTCGACCACGGCCAGCCGGTCGTCGGGGGCCATCTCACGGATCGCGGTCATCCGCTCCGTGCTCAGCACCAGGCAGCCGTCCAGGGCCGTGGCCCCGCCCGCCAGGCCGGTGCCGGCCCCGCGCGGCACGACCGCCGTCTGGTGCTGGCCGGCCCAGGCCAGCGCGGCGGCCACGTCGCCGGTCGTCTCGGCCAGCAGCACCGCCACCGGCCGCCCGGCCCGCACCGTGTCGGCCTGGTCCCGGCGGTAGGCCTCCATCATGTCCGGATCGGTGATCAGCCGGCTGTGCTCCAGCCGTCCCGCCAGGTCATCCAGGCTCATTGCCCCAGGGTACGACCGCCTGCCCCGGCGCCCCCGCCTCACCATCAGGCGACGCCGCCGCCCCCGGCCCCGCCGCCCGAGGCCCCGCCGCCCGAGGCCCCGCCGCCCCCGGCTGGTCAGCCTCCGGCGCCGCGGCCGCCACCGCCCGGTCGTAGGCCGCCCGGAGCTTGGTCACCTCCGCCTGCGGGTCGCTGAACCAGTTGGTGGACCACAGCCGGTGGAAGCTCCAGCCCAGCCGCTGCAGGTGCTCGCCGCGCAGCCGGTCCCGGTCCCGCACGCTGCCCGAGCCCCGGTAGGAGGCGCCGTCGGCCTCGATGGCCAGCACCATGCGCCCGGCGTCCTCCGGGTGCGCGGCCGCGAAGTCCACCCGGTAGCCGCCCACCCCGTACTGCGGCACCACCGTGATCCCGCAGGCGGCCAGCCGGTCGCGCACGTCGGCCTCGAACGGGTTCAGCTCGGTCCCGCCCGACGCGGGCGGCGCGGTGCCGCCCGAGCTGGCGTACTCCAGGTAGTCGGCCAGCAGCCGGGCGCCCGCCTTGGTCACCCGGTCGGGGTCCACGTCGTGGCTGGAGAATGAGCTGACCACGGTGAGCCGGTGCTTGGCCCTGGTCGCGGCCACGTTCAGCCGCCGCTCGCCGCCGTCGCGCAGCAGCGGCCCCCACTGGTAGCGCATCCGCCCGTCGCGGTGCTTGCCGTAGCCGATGGACAAGATGATCGCGTCCCGCTCGTCGCCCTGGACCCGCTCCAGGTTCTTGACGAAGAACGGCTCGGCCCGGTCCTCGCCGAAGAACGCCTCAAGCCCGCCGTCCTCGGCCAGCCCCGGGTCGGCGGCCAGCGCCTGCCGCAGCGCCGCGTCGATCCGCTCCGCGTGCCGCACGCCGAGCGCGATCACGCCCAGCGACTCCGACGGCCGGGTCCTGGCGTGCTCCAGGATCAGCTCGACCACCTTGCCCACCTCGGCGGTGACCGACACCTCCTGGCCCGGCTCGGGTCCCTGGGCCACCACCACGTGGCGCAGGCAGTCATCGGTGAACACGCCGGGGAAGGTGGTCAGCGCGCCGCCGTAGATCCGCGCGTTGGAGAACGCCACCAGGCGCTCGTCGCGGCTGCGGTAGTGCCAGGCCAGCGGCGCGGTGGGCAGCAGCGGCCGCAGCGCGTCCAGGATCGACTCGAAGCCCGCGCCGAACGAGACCAGGCTCTCGTCGTCTTCGGCCGGCTCGTCGCCCTCGTCGCCGACCTGGCGGAAGAAGTTGGTCGGCGGCAGCTGCCGGTCGTCCCCGGCGACCACGATCTGATGCCCGCGCATGATCGACGGGATGGCGTCGGCGGGCACGATCTGGCTCGCCTCGTCGAAGATCACCACGTCGAACAGCCGGGTGGCCGGCAGCACCTGGCTGACCATCAGCGGGGACAGCGCCCAGCACGGCTTGAGCGCGAACAGCACGTCGCCGGCCTGGTCCAGCAGCCGGCGCAGCGGCAGGTGGCGGCGGCGCAGCGCGGCCTGCTTGCGGATCACCCGGGCCTGCATCGGGTGCTCGTCCTGGGCCTCGCGCAGCCGGTCGGCCCAGGCCCGCCGGACCCGGGTCCGGTTGGCCGCCAGGTGCTGCACGTCGTGCACCCGGAACTCGCCCGCGATCTCGTCCAGCGCGTCGCCCAGGTGGGCCGCGTAGGCCGGGTCGCGGACCCGGATCTGGTCCAGGATCGAGGCGTGCCAGGCGTGCTCGAACGCCGCCGCGGCCAGGTCCGGCCCGGCGTGGCGGCGGGCCAGCTCGTCCAGCAGCGCACCCAGGCCCAGCTCGTCGAAGTGGCCGCCCAGCTCGTACAGCCGCGGCAGCTTCCAGGCCGTGTCCTGGTCGGCGGCCAGCGCGGCCAGCCGGTCGGCCGGGTCGGCGGGCAGCCGCAGGTAGCGGCGCATCTCGGCCAGGGCCCGCTCGCAGTCGGCCGCGCTGGCCGCCATCTCGTCCAGGCTCGCGGGCAGCCGCGGCTGGCCCTGGTCGGTGCGGGCCTGCTCCCAGCCGGCCAGCTGCGCCGCCGCCTCGTTCAGGGCCGCGGCCAGCTCCTCGCGGGTCAGCTCCTCGCGGGTCAGCTCCTCGCGGGTCAGCTCGGCGCCGGGCCGGACCAGCCCGGCCGCCTGCCGCCGCAGCGCCCGCCGCTCCCGCAGGCCCAGCCCGGCCCCGTCGCCGGCGGCCGCCGCCAGCCGGGCCGGGTCGGCCGCCCAGACGCCCGGCTCGAGCACCCGCAGCGTCTCCCGCACCGCCGCGTACAGTCGCAGCCGGTCCGCGGCCTCAGCGTAGCCGGGCGGCTTGGCCAGCCCGGTCTCCTCGCTGGCCTGGCCGACGCGGTGGACCAGCATCGGCAGCAGCCGGGTGCTCAGCCGCACGGCCAGGTCGCAGGCCGCGCGGGCGTCCTCGGCCGAGCCCAGCGCGGCGCCGAACCACGGCGTGCTGCCCGGCCGCATCACGAACCCGCCCAGGTGCGCGAACTCCCGCAGCTCGTCGTGGATCTGGTCGGCCAGCCGCCGGTCGATGCGCTCGGGCATGGCCAGCCGGACCATGGTCCGGGCCCGCTCGTCGATGCCCAGCAGCGCCGACTGCACGGCGAACGCGCTCACGCCCCACGGCTCGTGCTGGCGGTGCAGCGCGGCCGCGTGCTGGCTGAGCCGCTCCTGCCGGTCGCGCAGCCGCCGGTGCAGGTCGCCGACCTGCGGCTGGGCCGCCTGGAGCGCGCCGTCCAGCGCGTCGCCCAGGTCGCGGGCGATGCGCAGCCGGTCCCTGGTGCCCTCGTGGATGTCCAGGGCGATGTCGGCCAGCCCGACGCCCTTGAGCCGGGACAGCACCGCGTCGATGGCGGCCCGCTTCTCGGCCACGAACAGCACCTTGCGCCCCCGCGCCACCAGCGCCGCGATCATGTTCGCGATGGTCTGGCTCTTGCCGGTGCCCGGCGGGCCGTGGATGACCAGGCTGCGCCCCGCCAGCACCGCGTCGATGGCGCTGCGCTGCGAGGAGTCGGCGTCCAGCACCGAGAAGTCATCTTCCGGCCCGCCGCCCGCCAGCCCATTACTCTCGAACGCACGCTCGCCCGGGCCGGCCCCGCCATCAGGCGCGCCGGTGTCGTCGGCGCTGATCAGCTCCTGGGCCCCGGGGTCGCCGGCGATGGCGGCGATGATGTCGCTGTCGCCGAGCAGCTCGGCCGCCGCCTGCAGGTCGCGCACCATCGGCAGCTTGGCGTAGGTGAACGTGCCGATGACCTGGCGGTCATTGATCCGGAACCCCGGCACCTCGGCGGCCTGCGCGGCCCGGGTGATCAGCTCGCCGACCTGCTCCGGCGGCTCGTCGGCCAGGTCCTCGGTGGCCGCGCCGAACACGCTGGCCAGCTTGTGCAGCAGCACCGGGTTGACCTCGGGGTCGTCCAGGGTCAGCTCGAAGTCGTCGTGCCGGGCCCGGGTCGGCGTGATGGTCAGGCCGCGCAGCAGCACCGGCGCGGCGGGCTCGAGGAACAGCTCGTCCCAGCAGGCCAGCCCGGTGGCCAGGTACCCGGCCCGGATGCCGCGTTCCTCGGAGAGCTCGCGGGCCTTGCGGTAGATGACCTGCACCCGGCGGATCGCGTCGGCCCGGATGTCCACGTCGCGGAACAGCCGGGTCAGCCGGGCCGACCCGGTGCGGCCGAACGCGGCCAGCGCCTCGGGGTCGGCGGGCGCCAGGTCGAGGGTGCCGGCCCGGCGGTCCTTGTAGTACAGCAGCGTGTTGCGCCCGCCGAGGTCGGTGAGCGCGTCCACCCAGCGGGCCTGGGCCGCCGCGATCAGCCCGGCCTTGCGCCGCTCGGTGTCGGACGGCTCGGTGTCGGCCGGCTCGGCGTCGGACGGCTCGGCGTCGGCCGGCTCGGCGTCGGCCGGCTCGGCGTCGGCCGGCCCCGGGTCACTGAGTGAGTCGTTGAGTACCTCGTCGATCTGGCCGGCCATGAGCCACCCCATTCCGGGACGGGAGCATCAAGGCCCTCTAAGTTGCCCGGCCCGGGCAAACCATTCGCGGGTTCGCTGTGCGCTGACGACCTTTGCCGGCGCCCGGCCCGTGCCACCTTGTTCGGGATATGGGTTGGTCCCGGCCTGGTGGGTCAGCCGGCCGCCGAGATGCCGGCCCTTGGCCAGCGCCAAGCGGTTCGGCACGGGTGCGCATGGAACTGGTGACCGTCCCGGCCGAGCCGCCGGGCCCCGGTTAGCCTGACCCCGTGGAGACAGACCAGGGACCAGCCGGCTACGCCGCCGACGGCGCCGTCGCGACCATCACCATGACCACGCCCGCGCTCGGGCTGGCCGCCAAGCAGGACCTGCTGGCCAACGTCCGCCGGGCCGCCGCCGACCAGGACATCCGGGCCGTCGTGCTCACCGGCGGCGGCCGGGCGTTCACCGCCGGCCAGGACCTCGGCGAGCACGCCGCGGCGCTGGCCGAGTCGGGCGCGAACGCCTTTGACACCATCGGCGCGCACTACAACCCGGTGATCACCGCCCTGGCGACCATGCCCAAGCCGGTGCTCGCGGCCATCAACGGGACCTGCGCCGGGGCGGGCCTCGGCCTGGCCCTGGCCTGTGACCTGCGGATCGCCGCCGCCGGGATCCGGTTCACCACGGCGTTCACCGGCATCGGCCTGACTCCCGACTCCGGCCTGTCGGCGGCGCTGTCCCGTGCCGTGGGCACCGCGCGGGCCAGCGAGCTGATCCTGCTGGCCGAGCCGTTCACCGCCGAGGACGCGCTGAGCTGGGGCCTGGTCGGCCGCGTCGTGCCCGGCCCGGACCTCGCCGCGGCCGTCGCCGGGCTGGCCGCCCGCCTGGCGGCCGGCCCGACCCGCGCCTACGCCACCGCCAAGCGGGCCATCCGCGACGCCTGGGCCGCGCCCTGGCCCGATGTCCTCGCCGCCGAGGCCCGTGACCAGGCCGCCCTCGGCGCCACCGCCGATCACCGCAACGCGGTACAGGCGTTCCTGGCCAAGCGCCGCCCCGAGTTCACCGGCCGCGACTAACGCCGCCGCGCCGCGCCCCGCCCCGGCCGGGCCCGCATCCCCCTTCCAGCCACGCTTATCGCGGACGGATTGCCGTGATCATGAACCGCGCCTTCCGGCCCGACCGCAGCACGAGATCCGGCCGGCCGTAACCCCAGTCAGTGCGGGCGGCGGCGTCGCACTCTGGACGACAGCCCCAGCGACCCCGGTGACACCAGCGGCGCGCCGGCCGGCCTGCACCTGGCATCAGGTCCGGTGGCGGGCGGGGCGGGGCGGGGCGGGGTGCGGGCGGGCGTCGAGGTAGTCGGCGACATCGGTGCCGCGCGGGTTGCCGGTCACCTCCCGGTGGCCGGCATCCCGCGGGCCAGCAGGTGCTGGACCAGCGGCCGGCCACGGGGGCCGAGGCGGCTCATGGCCTCGATGAGGCTGGTGCCCCAGCGGTCCCGCTGGTCGCGGTCGACGCCGAGCTCGAGCAGCCGGTCGATGGCCGCGGTGGTCCGGGCGAAGGCCAGGAACGATCCGCCGTTCGGCGTGATCGGCGGCACCGTGTACTGCCGGGCCACGTCGCGCTGGGCCCGGGCCAGCGTCGCGGCCGGCCGCCCGGCCCGCAGCGCGCGGAGATGATCCTTGGCCGCCTTGCGCAGCCAATCCAGGCTGGGGCGGGGCGGCAGTGATCGCGCGGGGAGAACCATGCCCCCTTCCCTCTCGGCGCCCGGTGTCCGCGTGACGGGCCGAAAGAAGGTGAGTCAGCACAGCAAGCCCAGGCGGGTTCAACCCTTTTCGCGGACCGACGGGCGCCTGTGCGACCACGCCGAATTTACACTCAGGCCCTGGTCTGGGCCAGGTAGGTCGCGATGACCGCGTCGAAGTCCGGGTCCGGGGCCAGGCCGAGCCGG
>JBOHCO010001588.1:0-3528 GCA_050698895.1 Streptosporangiaceae bacterium | reverse complement strand
TGGCGGGCACCGGCCTGCTGACCACGGTCGGCGTCATCGTGTCCATGGACACCTTCGGCCCGGTCTCGGACAACGCCCAGGGCATCGCGGAGATGTCCGGCGAGGTCGAGGGCGAGGCCGCCCAGGTGCTGACCCGCCTGGACGCGATCGGCAACACCACCAAGGCGATCACCAAGGGCATCGCCATCGCCACCGCGGTGCTGGCCGCTACCGCGCTGTTCGGCGCGTTCCGGACCCAGGTCGTGACCGCGCTGGGCAAGGCGGGCAGCACCTTCTCGCTCTCGATCGACCACCCGAATATCTTGTTCGGCCTGATGATCGGCGCGTCCGTGGTGTTCCTCTTCTCCGGCCTGGCCATCATGGCGGTGGGCCGGGCGGCCGGCCGGGTGGTGTTCGAGGTCCGCGAGCAGTTCCGCAACCACCCCGGCATCATGGACTTCACCGAGAAGCCCGAGTACGGCCGGGTGGTGGACATCTGCACCGCGGACTCGCTGCGCGAGCTGGCCACGCCGGGCCTGCTGGCGGTGCTGGCCCCGATCACGGTCGGGTTCGCGTTCGGTTACGCCCCGCTGGGTGCTTACCTGGCGGGCGCGATCGCGGCCGGCGCGCTGATGGCCGTGTTCCTGTCCAACTCCGGCGGCGCCTGGGACAACGCCAAGAAGCTGGTCGAGGACGGCAACTTCGGCGGCAAGGGCTCGGACGCGCACGAGGCGACCATCATCGGCGACACGGTGGGCGACCCGTTCAAGGACACCGCGGGCCCGGCCATCAACCCGCTGATCAAGGTCATGAACCTGGTCTCGCTGCTGATCGCGACCAGCGTGGTCCGCTACAGCCACAACCTCGGCCTGCGGGCCGGGGTGGCCATCGTGGCTTTCGCGATCGTCGCCGGCGCGGTCGTGGTGTCCAAGCGCCGGGCCTCCGGGGTCAGCGCGGGCTCGGCCGACGCCGCGTCCGGGGCGTCCGGCACCGGGGAGCCGGGGACCACAGAGACCGGCAAGGCCTCGGCGGGTACGACTACCGCCTGAGAGGTTCACTGAGGATGTCGGCGAGCGGGTGAGTGAGGCTTCTCACCCGCCCGCCGGGTTTTTCTGGACAGGTAAGTGGCTCGTGGGGCACTTGCTTCGCGGCGGCACTGCGCGTCGCCGGGCATCTGGCCAGGAGGTGGTCGACGATGGACGCCATGCGGCAAGTACCGTCACAGGGGGACGACCCCCCGGGCTCCGCGGCGCCGCTGACGCGGCGGCTGAGACTGATCGTGATGCGACACGCCAAGGCGGGCGAGCTGCCCGGCGGACCCGACGCCGAGCGCGCGCTCACCGAGCGGGGACGGCGGGACTCGGCTGCGGCCGGCCACTGGCTGCGGGCCAGCGGCTTCGTGCCCGAGGCGGTCATCTGCTCCGCGGCCCGGCGGACCCGGCAGACCTGGCAGCAGCTGTCGGCCGAGCTCGGGTCGGAGCCCAGCTTCAGCTCCGACCCGGCCCTGTACGGGGCCACCGCGGATGACCTGCTGGGCATCGTCGCCCAGACGCCGGAGCCGGTGAGCTCGCTGATGTATATCGGGCACAACCCGGCCGCGGCCCAGCTCGCCTACGACCTGGCCGGCGCGGAGCTGCACTTCCCCACGGCGGCCATCGCGGTCATCGGGCTGCCGGGGCCGTGGGCCGACCTGGCCGCGGGCCAGGGCGACCTGATCGCGCACTGGAGGCCGAAGGCGGGCGCCCAGTAGCGCTGGCCCAGTAGCTGGGCTCAGTCGCCGGAGCCCGCCGCCTCGGCGTCCGCGGCCTCGACGTCGTGCCGGGAGATGCCCAGCAGGTACAAGATCGCGTCCAGGTGGGGGACGCTGAGCGAGGTGTCGGCCGCGCTGCGCACGGCCGGCTTGGCGTTGAACGCGATGCCCAGCCCGGCCGCCGCGATCATGTCCAGGTCGTTGGCGCCATCGCCCACGGCCACCGTCTGGCTGAGCGGCACCCCGGCCAGGGCCGCGAACTCGCGCAGCATCCGCTCCTTGCCCGGCCGGTCGACGATCTCGCCGGTGACCCGCCCGGTCAGCTTGCCGTCGGCGATCTCCAGCGTGTTCGCGGCCGCGTAGTCCAGGCCCAGCTCGCCGGTCAGCCAGTCGGTGAACTGGGTGAACCCGCCGGACACCACGGCGCACCGGTAGCCGAGCCGCTTGAGCGTCCTGATCAGGGTCCGCGCCCCGGGGGCCAGCCGCAGGTTCCTGAGCACCTTGTCGATGACCGCCACGTCCAGCCCGGCCAGCAGCGCCACCCGCTGGTGCAGGGCCTGGGCGAAGTCCAGCTCACCGCGCATGGCCGCCGCGGTCAGCCCGGCCACCTGCGGCCCGCAGCCCGCCTCGGCGGCCAGCAGCTCGATGGCCTCGTCCTGGACCAGCGTGGAATCCACGTCCATCACCACCAGGCGCATGGCCCGCCGGTGCAGCCCGCCCCGCTGCACGGCCACGTCGGCGCCGAGCCGGACCGACTCCTGGGCCAGCACCGCCCGCAGCGTGACCGGGTCGGCCCCGGACACGTCGAACTCGATGCAGGTGACCGGCCGGTGGGCGAGCCGCCCGATGCGGTCGATGTTGGCCCCGCTGGCCGCGATCTGGCCCGCGATGGACGCCACCACGGCCGGCGTCAGCGGGCTGCCCAGGACGGTCACGTGCAGGCTGCCCCGGCGCCGCGGCGGCGGCTCGCCCGCGCCCACCGTGATCTCCGCCTCCATGCCCAGGTCGGCCGCCAGCGTGGTGACCTGCCGGTGGATGGCGGTGAGGTCGGGGGCCGGGCCGCAGTCCAGCAGCACGCCGAGGATCAGCCGCCCGCGGATCACCACCTGCTCCACGTCGACCACGCTCAGCTCGTGCGGGGCCAGGGCCGAGAACAGCCGGGAGGTGACGCCCGTCCGGTCGCGGCCGGTCAGCGTCACGAGCAGGGTTACACGCGGATCCGCCATAGCGCTGCCAACGCTACCCGCGGCCGCAGGGCCGTCGGCTCGGGACTACGGCAGAAGGAGGTGGACGTCGCCGAACTCGTGCCAGAGGTAGTCGTGGTTCAGCGCCTCGGCGTAGCACCGGCTGAGCAGGTCATCGCCCGCGAACGCGGCCAGCATCTTCAGGTGCGACGAGCGCGGTTCGTGCAGGCCGGTCAGCAGCCCGTCGACGGCCTGGACCCCGCTATCGGGCGTGACGACGTGCTCGGTCCAGCCCGAGGCGGTGGCGACCTCGCCGCCGCCGCCCGCCATGGCGGCCGACTCCAGCGCGCGCACCACGGTGGTGCCCGCGGCGATGATCCGGCCGCCGCTGGCCCTGGTCAGGGCGGCCAGCCGGGCGGTGGCCGGCGGCACGTCGTAGAACTCCGGGTAGGGGTCCTCGTCGCCCTCCAGCGACGAGACCCCGGTGTGCAGCGTCAGCGGCGCGATCATGACGCCGCTCGCGACCAGGCGGGTCACGATCGGCGGGGTGAACGGCCGGCTGGCGCTGGGCATCTCGGCGCTGCCCGGCCGGGTGGCGAACACGGTCTGGTAGGC
>JBOHCO010001587.1:0-10625 GCA_050698895.1 Streptosporangiaceae bacterium | reverse complement strand
GGGTGGCCGTGGCGCGCCTCCCGGACACGGGCGAAGGCCTCCGCGCCGATCAGGGGTGAGCCGCTGACGGGAGGTGAGCCGCTGACCAGCGGCGCGTCGCCGATCACGGCGGCCCGCTCGGTGAGATCAGGCGTGGACACGGTCGAGTTCCTTCATGACGTCGTCGACTTCCGCGGTCGTGGGCATTGCGGTGGAGCACTCGCGGCGGGTGGCGACGATCGCGCCGGCGATGTTCGCGAAGCGCACGATCTTCCGGATCGGCCAGTCCTGCAGCAGCCCGTAGCACAGTGCCCCGCCGAACCCGTCGCCGGCGCCGAGCCCGTTGACCACGTCGACGTTGTACGGCGGCACCTCCACGGCCTCCTCGCGGGTGCGGGCCAGCACGCCCCGCGGCCCCTGCTTGACGATCGCGAGTTCGACGCCGCGCTCGAGCAGGGCGTCGGCGGCGCGGCGGGGTTCGGTCTCCCCCACCGCGATCTCGCACTCCTCAAGATTCCCCACGGCGACGGTCACTCGTTCCAGGGCCTGGCCGACCGCGGCCGTGGCCACTTCCGGCGCGGGCCAGAACATCGGCCGGTAGTCCAGGTCGAGGACCGTCAGCGGGGCCCGCCCGCGAGCCCGCCACGCCGCGACATGGGCGGCGCGGCTCGGCTCCCGCGAAAGCCCGGTGACCGTGGACCAGTAGATCCGGGCCCGGCCGACCGCCGCGAGGTCCAGGTCCCTGTCCGTGATCGCCAGGTCCGGGGCGATCGGCTCCCGGTAGAAGTACAGCGGGAAGTTGTCCGGCGGGAAGATCTCGCAGAAGGTCACCGGCGTGTGCAGGCCGTCGACACGCGCCACGAACCGGTCGTCCACCCCCAGTCGCGTGAGCTCCCGGTGCGCGTAACGGCCGAACGGATCGTTCCCGGTCGCCGTGATCACGGCGCTGCGCAGCCCGTGGCGCGCCGCGGCGACCGCCACGTTCGTGGCGCTGCCGCCCAGGTACTTGCCGAAGGTCTCGACGTCTTCCAGGCCCACTCCGTCCTGCAGCGGGTAGAGGTCGATGCCGATACGGCCGATGGTGATCAGGTCGAATGGTGAGCTGTCGGGCCGCGTCGTCATACCCTCGCCGCTCCTTTACCGACTCGGCGGGCTTCCTCTCAGACCCTACATCAATTGTCCTGTCAAACTAACAACCTGTCCTCCATTTTTTCGGGAGACCCTCCGGGGGCCGGGAAGAGCCCGGGAGGCCCAGGGAGACCCCTGAGCAACAGCCGAAACTCTCGGAAAGCCCCGGAAACCCTCGGCGGAGGGGCGGCGGTGAGCAGACGGGCTGTCTCATGATGCGGATTTGCCAACATGACGCTCTTGACGAACACGTGATGACAAACAAGCATAAAAGGCGAATCTTTCCGACATCGTCGTCGTAACGGGTCCGAACAGGTATGACCACAAGCGCCCTCGGAGCCGCGCCGCGATGGCGATGCCGGATCTGCCCAGGAGGTCCCACGTGGAGCGGAAGCGACCACTAGGCATCGGCCGATGGCCAGCCTTGATCGTCATGACTGCGGCGAGCATGCTCATGCTCTCCGGGCTCGCGCAGGCGAGCACAACGCCCAGCACTACATCGAGCACTGCGCCGAGCCCGAGCGCCACCCCCAGACCAAGCCCGAGCGCCGCCGTCAGCGGGGCGAGCAGCAGCAAGCCGCTGACCGCGGGCAAGCCGGGCAGCACCTGCACGGTGACCAAGACCGGTCACCTCACCGACTGCCAGCGGCCCGTCGCCAGGGATAAGCTCCCGGCGGGCACCCGGAACGAGAGCACCCTCAGCCCGTCCGTCCGGGACCTGGCCTCCCTGGTGGACGCCCGGACGTGGACCACCGGCGGCGGCAACACCTTCCCGGGCGCGGACGTGCCGTACGGGATGGTGCAGTGGTCCCCCGACACGCTGCCCGACCGCAACGCCGGCGGCGGTTACGGCTACACCGACACCACGCTCACCGGGTACGCCCTCACGCACGTCTCCGGCCCTGGCTGCGGCGCCGCCGGCGACGTGCCGATCCTGCCGGTCACCGGGGCGCTCCCGTCCGGGAACCCGAACAACGTGACCACCCCGTTCAGCCACACGGGCGAGGTGGCGCAGGCCGGCTACTACTCCGCCAGCAGCAACGGGACCGCCAACCCGATCACGTCGCAGTTCACCGCGACGACGCACAGCTCGATGGGCCAGTTCACCTTCCCGAGCAGCAGCGACGCCGGCTTCGACATCAAGCTGCAGGACGGCCAGAACCCGACCACGGCCGATACCGCGCAGATCGTCGGCAACGACGAGATCCAGGGCTCGGTGACCAGCGGCGACTTCTGCGGCGAGTCCGTCAACGACGGCCAGTCGCAGCTGTACACGGTCTACTTCGACATCACGTTCAACCAGCCGTTCACCTCCTCGCAGGTGATCACGGCCTCCGGCGCGACCAGCCCGCAGGCGGTCTACGTCGACTTCGGCACCGCCAACCCGGTCATCGAGGCGAAGGTCGGCATCTCCTTCGTGAGCGCCGCGAACGCCGCGCTCAACTGGCAGACCGAGAACCCGGGCTGGAACTTCGGCGCCGTCAAGTCGCGGGCGCAGAGCACCTGGGACCAGCTGCTCGGCAAGATCAAGGTGGCCGGCGGCAGCTACTCGCAGACCCAGGAGTTCTACAGCCTGCTGTACAAGGACTTCCTCGACCCGCAGGTCACCAGCGACGTCAACGGCCAGTTCATGGGCGCCGACATGAAGGTGCACACCCTGGCCTCGGGACAGGCCAACCAGTACGGGATCTTCTCCGGCTGGGACATCTACCACTCGCTCTCCCAGCTCCAGGCCATGCTGGACCCGAAAGCGGCCAGCGACATGTCACAGTCGCTGGTCAACTACTACGCCGAGGACGGCATCCTGCAGCAGTGGGGCTACCTGAACCTGAACAACTACGTGATGGTCGGGGACCCGTCGGACTCGATCATCGCCGACGCCTACGCGTTCGGCGCCCGGCAGTTCCACACCCGCGATGCCCTGGCCGACATGATCAAGCAGGCCACTACGGTCAACGACGTGCGACCGGGCGAGGCGCTGGAGCAGAAGTACGGTTACCTGCCCGAGGACGGCAGCTACGCCTGCTGCAACCCGCACGGTCAGGTGCCCACCTTGCTGGAGTACGACACCGAGGACTTCGCCACGGCCCAGATGGCCAGGGCGCTCGGTGACACCTCCGACGCGACGATGCTCCAGAACCAGGCCAACAACTGGGTCAACGTCTTCGACAGCGCCACCGACCTGCTCAACCCGCGGGACGAGAACGGCGCGTTCGTCACCGGCATCAGCCCCACCACCTCCTCGCCTTACGTTGAGGGCGACGCCTATGAGTACCTGTGGAACGTGCCCAACGACTACGCGGGCCTGTTCTCGCTGCTCGGCGGCAATGCCGCGGTGGTACCTGAGCTGCAGCAGTACCTGTCGCAGCCGGACGGCTTCGGGATGTTCGCCCAGCTCACCAACGAGTTCGACTTCGGCGAGCAGTTCGCCCTGGACTACGCGGGCGACCCGGCCGGGACCCAGCAGGCGGTGAACAACATCCGCAACGGCATGGACCTGCCGGGGCCGAGCGGGCTGGCCAACAACGACGATCTGGGCGCCAACAGCTCCTCGTTCATCTGGGAGATGCTGGGCATGTACCCGGAGAACTCGGGCAGCGACCAGCTGGTGCTGGGCAGCCCCGGCTTCCCGCACATCGCCATCCACCTGCCGCGGGGCACGACGATCACCAGCAACGCGCCGGGCGCCTCGCCGACCCGCTTCTACGTGGACTCGCTGCGGCTCAACGGGGCCAAGTACAGCAAGCTCCACATGAAGTTCTCCACCCTGGCCCGCGGCGCCACGCTGGACTGGACGCTGGGCGCCTCGGCCACCTCCTGGGGCAGCGCGCCGCAGGACGCGCCGGCGTCCTACGGCCCGGTGTTCGCCGGCAACGCCTCGGTCAGCCCGTCCACGCTGGACATCCAGCCCGGCGCGTCGGGCACGGCCAAGCTGTCGCTGACCTCGTCGGCCGGCCGCTCGCAGTCGGTGAACTGGACGGCCACCGCGTCGTCGGGCGTCACGGTGAGCCCGGCCAGCGGAACGCTGTCGGTCGGCGCGGGCGGCACGGCCACCGCATCCCTCAATGTCACCGCCGGCTCCACGGACGGGGCCTACACGGTGACGATCGACCTGACCAGCAGCGCGGGGAAGATCATCCCGGTGCAGCTGGCCGTGGTCGTGGCCAAGCCGGGCGACATGTCGCCGTACTACAACGTCACCGGCATCAGCAGTGACGGCGACGGCGGGACCGCCAACTACGACGGCGACGGGTTCAGCTACTCCCAGCAGGCGCTGGCGGCGGCGGGCCTGACCCCCGGCGGCACCGTCACCTCGGGCGGGCTGACCTACACCTGGCCCAGCGTGCCCGCCGGGCAGCCGGACGCGGTCTACGCCGGCGGCCAGACCATCCCGGTCAGCACCCCGTCCGGGGCGAGCAGCCTCGGGTTCCTGGGCAGCGCCACCAACGCCGCCTCGACCGGCGCGTTCGGCACGGTCACCGTCAACTACACCGATGGCACGTCGTCGACGGCGACGCTCGGCATGAGCGACTGGACGCTCAACGCCAACGCGTCGAGCCCCAGCTTCGGCAACGTGATCATCGCCACCACCCCGTACCGCAACTACGACGGAGGCATGCAGTCGGTCAACACCTACATATTCGCCCAGTCGATCCCGATCGACAGCTCCAAGACGGTGGCCAGCATCACGCTGCCGCCAGTCACCACTAACGGGTCGATCGGCATCTTCGCGATCTCGGCCGGCTAGCCCACCCCCGCCCGGCTAGCCGGGCGGGCAGACTGGAGGGGAGGCCGGATTCCCAGCACCGGCCTCCCCTCCCTCCCCTCCCTCCCATCACTTGCGGGAACCCGGGCCCCGGCCTGGCGCGTCTTACCCTTGTTGCTCCGACACGGAAGGCTGCCATGACGGGCACCCGGGTCCGCCCGACCATGAAGGACGTGGCCGGCCGCGCCGGCGTGGCGCTGAAGACGGTCTCGCGCGTCGTCAACGGGGAGCCGGGCGTCCGGCCGCAGGTGGCCGAGCGGGTCCACAGCGCCATCGCCGAGCTGGGCTACCGCCGCAACGACGGCGCCCGGCTGCTGCGCAAGGGCCAGACCGCCTCGGTCGGCCTGGTGCTGGAGGACATCGGCGACCCGTTCTACTCCACGCTGTCGCGGGCCGTCGAGGACGTGGCCCACCAGCACGCCTCGCTGCTGCTGACCGGCTCCAGTGACGAGGATCCCGAGCGCGAGCGGGAGCTCACTCTGGCGTTCTGCGCCCGCCGGGTCGACGGGCTGATCATCATCCCGGCCTCGGAGAACCACTCCTACCTGCTGCCGGAGATGGCGGCCGGCCTGGCCGCGGTGTTCGTGGACCGGCCGCCCGGCCTGATCGAGGCCGACACCGTCCTCAGCGACAACCGGCGCGGGGCGCGGGAGGGCGTGGCCCACCTGCTCGGCGCGGGCCACCGGCGGATCGGGTACCTGGGCGACGCGCCGCAGATCTACACCGCGGCCCGGCGCCACGAGGGCTACCTGGCCGCCATGGCCGCCGCGGGCCAGCCGGTCGGCCCGTCCTGGGTCACCATGACCCCGCTCGACCGGGATACCGTGGCCCGCGCGCTGGCCCGGATGACCGGCGGGCCCGCCCCGGTCACCGCGCTGTTCTGCGGCAACAACCGGGCCACCGCGCTGGCCCTGCGCGAGCTGCGCACCTCCGGGCGGCGGCTGGCGCTGGTCGGGTTCGACGACTTCGAGCTGGCCGACCTGGTGACCCCGGCGACCACCGTCGTCGCGCAGGACACCGCGGGGCTGGGCCGCATCGCGGCGGAGCTCCTGTTTCACCGGCTGGCCGGGGACCGCGATCCGGCCCGCCGGATCGAGCTGCCGACCCGGCTCATCGTCCGGGGGTCGGGCGAGATACCGCCCTGACCCGACCGCCGGACCGACAGTCGGGCCCAGCAGAGGGGCGCAGTGCGTTAGGGGCGGTGCGCCGGGAAGGACACCACCTGCTGGAACGTGGGGCGGTTCTGCCAGGGCAGGTCGGGCTGGCCGACGATGCCGAGGGCCTGGAAGGCGATCGCGTCGTACTCCGGCATCGTCAGCTTGGCCGCCACGGTGGCGGCGTCGGCCGTCCACGAGGAGAGATCGGCCGACCCGCCGTTGGCCTTGACCATCGCGCGGTAGGTCGCGGCCAGCGCGGCGTTCAGCGCCGGGAGGCAGTGCCGCAGCCCGCGACTGCCGCACAGCCGGGTGGTGACGGCGGCGCCGAAGGGCTGGGCCACCTTGCGGCCCGCGAACTGGCCCAGGGCCTTGACCAGGTAGCCCTCCCAGCCACCGTCGTACGCGCTGCCCAGATGACCGCCGTTGTTATTGGGATCGTTGACGAATCCCATGGGGAAGACACGGTAACCCTGTGAACCGACTCCACCCGCGGCGAAAAGCGGGTTGAAGATGGCCTTGGTCAACGTTGGCGTGAGCTGGTCCATGATCGCCACCGCGGCGGCCTGCTGATACTGCTTGCCGCCCGGGGTGGCCAGGATCCGGTGGGCGCCGTCGGCCCACCAGGTCCGCAGCGCGCCTAGCATCTCGGTCACCCCGGCCGGCTCGGCGTGCCCGCGGACCGCGCGCAGCAGCGCGGGCAGGATCGTGAGGCCGTCCAGGTCCTGGGTGGCCGCGGTCTCCATGGCCTGGACCAGGTCGGCCCGGGTGATCTTCCCTTCGTGCCGGGCGAACTGCTGCCGGATCTGGGTGGTCAGCATCTGCACCCGGTACACCGGCCCGTACCCGTACTCGCTGTCGGAGGCGGAGAACAGCGGAGCGGGCTTGTTGTTCCAGCTGTCGAAGAAGCCCTGCGGCGGGTCGATCTCATGGACGTGCTGGTCACTGGGCAGGAACCCGCGCCATTCCGACCCGCCGGTGCCCCAGGTGGGCAGGTTGGGATCCACGAACTTCGGCCGCACCGGGTCCAGGCCGCTGACGTAGTAGGCGATGTTCCTGCTGTCGATGTAGAACCAGTTGAAGGTGAAGTCGATCTTGCTGGCCCCGGCCATCCAGGACCGCGCGCTGTGGGTCAGCGCGGGCTCGCCGAAGTGCAGGAAGCCGATCACCGAGTCCACGTCGTGGCGGTAGGTGGAGCGCTGGCTGACCACGGCCACCGGCCGGCCGTGCCGGGCCGTGGTCCAGCCCTGGACCACGCCGTGCACGGTCAGGTGGATCTGGTGAACCGGCCCCTTGCCGTCGCCGAACTTCTCGTTGACCATCGGGACGCACTTGCCGCGGTAGCGGTAGAAGGTGCCGTTGGCCGGCACCCGGCCGCCGCGGGGGTTGCAGATCAGCTCCAGGCGCTGGTCGGTCAGGTCGCTGCCCGACGACGTGGCCGACCAGGCGTAGTCCTCGCCGCGGCCCAGCTCCACGAAGCCGGTGCCGGGGAACGAGGCCCCCTCGGCGTCGTAGCCGGGCGCGTGCAGGTCCTCCTGCATCAGGATGCCCGGCGCGAAGTAGGACACCTGCGGGCCGAAGACCGCGAGGGGATGCCCGTCGGCCGAGTGGCCGGCCCCCACGACCAGCGCGTTGCTCATCTGGGCGGGCAGGCGCAGCAGGCCCTCGATGACCGACCGGCCGGCCGGGCTGAGCGACGTCTTGGAGCAGCCCTTGGTCAGGTCCGTCGGCGTGCCCGTGAGCGGGGCGCCGGGGTGATCGGGCAGCGCGATGGTGGCCGGATTGACCCGGCCGGGGATCTCGTACGGGAACGACTTGTCCACCACGGTGGTCGGCGCGGCCGGGTCGTTCTGCTCCTTGAACTCGGTGAACGCGGTGCTGCCCGCCGGGGCGCCGAGCTGATGCTGGAGGTAGTTCAGCAGGGCCGCGTTGCCGGTCTCGCCGCCGCCGCCGTCGCCGAAGATGCCGCCGATGAGGCTGGAGACGGCGACGACGTCGGCCGGGGTCCACGGCCTGGGCTTGCCCAGCAGCGTGTACTCGGCAGGCATGAGCGCCGGGGTCGTCCTGGCCCGGGCGATGTAGGCGTTGATGCCGGCCACGTAGCTGCGGATCATGCCCAGGGCCAGCCGGCCCTGAGCGCCGTACTCGGCCGGCAGGCGGTTGACCTGCGCGTCGGCCTGCGCGGTGGTGTACGGGGCCAGCAGCAGCTCGTCGTGATCCATCTGCTCGTCGGCGCACGAGGGCCCGAGGAACGAGGTCAGCGTCCCGGCCCCGTAGTGCCGCAGCACGTCCATGAGGAACAGGCGGTCCTGGGCCTGGGCGTAGCCGGCCCCGAAGGCCATGGCCGGGTCGGTGGCCCCGTAGACGTGCGGGACGTCGTGCCGGTCACGGTAGATGACCACGGGCACCGACGGGGAGGGATGCTCGGTGGCGGCGATCTGGCCGCGCGGGATGCCGAACGACTCGTCGAGGTAGTAGCGGCCCAGCGTGGCGTCGGTCAGCGTCTTGGCCCCGAACACCAGGCCGGCGTAGGGCCCCAGCTCGTCCTGGCTGTTGGCCGGGCGCTTCCCGGTGCGCTCGAAGCGCCTGAGCTGGGCCAGGGTGACCAGGCCGTTCTCGCCGGCGGGCAGGATGTCCATGGCCTGCCCGCGGGCGTAGTCATGGGCCTGGTAGGTGGGCGGCGGTGAGTAGGCGCCGGCCGCGTCCGACCCGGGCTGGCTCGTGGTGGCCAGGGCCGGAGCCCCCGCCAGCGCTAAGGCCGCCGCGGCGACGACCGCGACGGCCCACCAGAAACGTCCGCTCTGCCCGGTCTTGCGCATGCCCCGGATCTTAACTGTCCGGGCCCGCGGCGGACATAGCCCGGCACGGCCGGCTTCAGGCGGGCTTCAGGCCGGCTTCAGGCGGGCTGGGAGTCGCCGTAGTGCGCGGCATGCTGGTCGCGCAGCACGTTCTTCTGGATCTTGCCGGTCGAGGTCCGGGGCAGCTCGGCCTGGACGATGACCGCCTTGGGTACCTTGTAGCCGTCCAGCCGCTCCCTGAGCGCGGCGATCAGGGCCGGCGCCTCGATGGTCTCGCCCGGCCGCGGGACCACCACCGCGGTGATGGCCTCGCTCCACCGCTCGTGCGGCAGGCCGATGACCACGGCCTCGGCCACCCGCGGCTCGGCCGCGTAGATGGCCTTCTCCACCTCGATGGACGCGACGTTCTCGCCGCCGGTCTTAATCACGTCCTTGTGGCGGTCGGCGAACCACAGCACGCCGTCCTCGCCGAACAGCCCCACGTCCCCGGAGTGGAACCAGCCGTGGGAGAACGCGGTGGCGGTGGCGTCGGGGTTGTCGAGGTACTGGGTCATGGTGCTGGGCCCGCGGTAGACGATCTCGCCCTGCTCGCCGCGGGGCAGCAACTCGCCGTCCGGGCCCATGATCGCGACCTGCACGCCCGTGAGCGGCGTGCCCACCGCGCCGATGTGCGAGAGCTGGTGCTCGGGCCGGAACAGCGTGGTGCACGGGCTCATCTCGGTCTGGCCGAACAGCAGCGCGAAGTCGCAGCCGAAGCCGTCCAGGCAGCGCCGGATCAGCGCGTCGGGCATCGGCGCCATGGCGTACACCGCGCGGCGCAGGCTGGCCAGGTCCCGGCCGGCGAAGCCGGGATGGTCGAGCATGGCCCGGTACATCATCGGCAGGCCGAACAGCTGGGTGAGGCGCTGCTCCTCGATCAGGCCCAGCAGCACCTCCGGGTCGAAGCCGCGCAGCACGTAGATCGTCGCGCCGACGGTGACGGCCGGGGTGCAGAAGGCGTTGAGCTGCGCCGTGTGGAACATCGGCATCATGGCCGCGAACCGGTCGGCGCTGCTCCACTGAGAGTCCAGCGCCGCCGACATCGACTCCAGGTAGATGGCGGCGTGCGAGGCGACCACGCCCTTGGGGAACGAGGTGGTGCCGGAGGTGTACAGGTAGCTGAGCGGATCCCGGTCCTCCACCAGCGCCTCGAACGGGGCGCCGTCGGCGCTGGCCAGCTCGTCCAGCGTGGCCCAGGCCCGGTCGGCGGGCTCGGCCTCGTAGGGGCCGCCGTCCGGCAGCGTGCCGGGCGCCACGAACACGTCCGCGACGTCGGGCACCTTGGCCACCGCGTCCCGCAGGACCGGGATGAGCTGAGCCTCGATGACCAGGCCGCGCGAGCCCGAGTGGCCGAGCACGTAGGCCACCTCGTCCGGGCGCCAGCCCAGGTTGACCGGCACGCAGACCAGCCCCAGCCGGGCACAGGCGTAGTACACGGCCAGGAACTCGGCGCTGTTGCCCGAGGCCAGCGCGAGAGCGTCACCGCGCGCGTAGCCCCGCGCGGCCAGGCCTCGGGCCAGCCGGCTGACCCACGTGTCCAGCTCCGCGTAGCTCCACCGGCGCGGGCCGTCGACCACGGCGGTCTGGGCCGGCCGCGCGGCTGCGGACCTGGTCAGCGAGTCGGCGACGTTGATGCGCTGGATGAGGTTACGGGCCAGCTCCGGATCCACTCTGCCTCCTGGCTCGCGGGCGCTCAGCGGCCCTCTCCGGGATCGGGCCAGCCGGGCTGGCCGGTCAGGCTAGGACCGCCGGGTGGCGAGG
>JBOHCO010001586.1:0-3707 GCA_050698895.1 Streptosporangiaceae bacterium | reverse complement strand
CCCTGAGCACCGGTCCCGGTCAGGGCACGGTGGTGTCCCTGCAGAAGCGCATCGGCTGGCGCGCCGACGCCCCGGTCGTCACCGTCCCCCAGCAGCGGCTCAGGGACGCCGGCTGACCCGGTAGCCTGCGTGGCATGGGTTTGGGATGCTGACAGCCCGGGTCGGAGTCGTCACCTTTCCTGGCTCCCTGGACGATCAGGACGCCTGCCGGGCGGTGCGGCTGGCGGGCGGCACCCCGGTATCGCTGTGGCACGGCGAGGCCAGCCTGCACGGCGTCGACGCCGTGGTGCTTCCCGGCGGCTTCTCCTACGGCGACTACCTGCGCTGCGGCGCGATCGCCCGGTTCGCGCCGGTGATGACGGAGCTGATCCCGGCCGCCCGCGCGGGCCTGCCGGTGCTCGGCATCTGCAACGGCTTCCAGATCCTGTGCGAGGCCCACCTGCTGCCCGGTGCGCTCACCCGGAACGCGGGCCGGCGGTTCGTCACCAGGGACATCAAGATTGAGATCCATAACAAGGACTCATCGTGGACCCGCCAGTACTCGGCTGGTCAGCAGATCACGGTGGTACTGAAAAGCGGCGAGGGCGCCTACGTCGCGGGCCAGTCGACGCTCGACGACCTGGCCGCCCGCGGCCTGGTGCTGGCCCGCTACGCCAGCGGCAACCCCAACGGCTCGGAGGGTGACATCGCCGGAGTAGTCAGCGAGGCCGGGAACGTGGCCGGCCTGATGCCGCACCCCGAGCACGCCGTCGACGAGCTCACCGGCCCGTCGGCCGACGGGCTGGGCTTCTTCACCTCGGTCCTGAAGACGGTGGTGGGCTGATGAGCACGGTCGAGGCCCGGGCGGACACGGTCGGGGCGGACACGGTCGGGCAGGCGGCGGCCACGCCGGAGCGGGCCCAGCCCTACGCCGCGCTGGGACTGACCGACGCCGAGTACGACCGCATCGCCGAGGTACTCGGGCGCCGGCCGACCGACGCCGAGCTGGCCATCTACTCGGTGATGTGGAGCGAGCACTGCTCCTACAAGTCCTCCCGCCGCCACCTGCGCCAGTTCGGCGACAAGGCGCCGCGCACCGACGTGCTGCTGGCCGGCATCGGCCAGAACGCCGGGGTGGTGGACATCGGCCAGGGCTACGCCGTCACATTCAAGATCGAGTCCCACAATCACCCGTCCTACGTCGAGCCGTTCCAGGGCGCGGCGACCGGCGTGGGCGGCATCGTGCGGGACATCCTGGCCATGGGCGCGCGGCCGGTCGCGGTGATGGACGCGCTGCGGTTCGGGCCCGCCGACGCTCCCGACACCCGGCGGGTGCTGCCCGGCGTGGTGGGCGGCATCTCCTTCTACGGCAACTGCCTGGGCCTGCCCAACATCGGCGGTGAGCTGGTCTTTGACCCCTGCTACGCGGGCAACCCGCTGGTCAACGCGCTGTGCGTGGGCGTGCTCCGGCCCGCCGACCTCAAGCTGGCCGCCGCCACCGGGACCGGCAACCAGGTCATCCTGTTCGGGTCCCGCACCGGGCCGGACGGCATCGGCGGGGCGTCGGTGCTGGCCAGCGCCTCTTTTGGCGGGTCCGGCGGTTCTGGCGGGGAGGGGGCCAAGCGGCCCAGCGTCCAGGTCGGCGACCCGTTCATGGAGAAGCTGCTGGTCGAGTGCTGCCTGGAGCTGTACGCCGCGGATCTCGTCGTCGGCATCCAGGACCTGGGCGCGGCCGGCGTGGCCTGCGCCACCACCGAACTGGCCGCCGGCGGCCGGTCCGGCATGCGGGTGGCGCTGGACGCGGTGCCGCTGCGCGACGTCTCCCTCGGCCCGGCCGAGATCCTGATGAGCGAGTCCCAGGAGCGCATGATGGCCGTGGTCACCCCGGCCGACGTGGACCGCTTCCTGGAGATCTGCGCCCGGTGGGAGGTGCCCGCCACGGTGATCGGCGAGGTCACCGACTCCGGCCGGCTGGCGATGACCTGGCACGGCGAGCCGGTCGTGGACATCCCGCCCGGCAGCGCCGCGGACGACGGCCCGGTCTACGACCGGCCGGTGCGCCGGCCCGCGGGCCAGGACGCGCTGGCCGCCGCCGGGCCGGACCGCCTGCCCCGGCCCGCCGGACCGGCCGAGCTGCGCGCGGCCCTGCTCACGTTGCTGGCCGCTCCGGACGCGGCCGACAAGACCTGGGTCACCGAGCAGTACGACCGCTACGTGCGCGGCGACACCGTGCTGGCCATGCCGCACGACGCCGGGCTGATCCGGGTCGACGAGGCCACCGGCCTGGGCGTGGCCCTGGCCACCGATGGCAACGGCCGGTACTGCCTGCTCGATCCCTACGCCGGCACCCAGCTGGCGCTGGCCGAGGCCTACCGGAACGTGGCCGCCACCGGCGCCCGGCCGCTGGCCGTGACCAACTGCCTGAACTTCGGCTCGCCCGAGGACCCCGAGGTGATGTGGCAGTTCACCGAGGCGGTGCGGGGCCTGGCCGACGGCTGCCTGACCCTGGGCATCCCGGTGACCGGCGGCAACGTCAGCTTCTACAACCAGACCGGCACCGCGGCCATCCAGCCCACCCCGGTCGTCGGGGTCCTGGGCGTGCACGACGACGTGCGCCGCCGGGTGGGGTCGGGCTTCGGCTCGGCCGGGGACACGCTGCTGCTGCTCGGCGAGACCCGGCCGGAGCTCGGCGGCTCGCTGTGGGCCCGGGTGGCCCATGGGCACCTGGGCGGGCGCCCGCCCGGGGTGGACCTGGAGGCCGAGCGGGCCCTGGCCCAGGTGCTGGTGACGGCCGCGGCCCGCGGCCTGCTGTCCGCCGCGCACGACCTGTCCGACGGCGGGCTGGCCGTCGCGCTGGCCGAGTCCTGCCTGGCGGGCGGCCTGGGCGCGCGGGTCACGCTGCCGGGCGATGCGTTCACGCTGCTGTTCAGCGAGTCAGCGGGCCGGGCCCTGGTCGCGGTCCGGCCGGGACGCGAGGCGGAGTTCGCGGCGCTGCGCGCGGAGGCCGGGGTGCCCGGCGACGTGATCGGCACCACGGGCGGGGATGCGCTGGATGTCAGCGGCCTCTTCGCTATCAGGCTGGACGAGCTGGGGACGGCCCACCGGGCCACCCTCCCGGCCCTGTTCGACTAGCCGGCCTGCCGGCCTGCCGCCTGCCGGCCTGCCGCCTGCCGGCCTGCCGGCCCGGATTCCCCCCTTTCGGCCGCCCCTAATGGGGGCCTTCATGATCCCGGAAATCGGTCAGCGATAGTCGCGGACGGATTTCCGGGATCATGAACTGATCATGAACCCGCGGTTTCCGGGCCGGCTGCAGCACGCGATCCGGCCGCCCGCAACCGCAGCCCCACCCCAGCCCGGCTTGGCGGCACGCATGGAAAGCCAGACCGGCGTGCGGGCAGGACCCGGCGGCTGTGGGTGTCCCGCTGGTAACCCTCCGGCAACGCTGTCAGTATGTGCCATCAAGTCAGTGCATGATCTTTTTGGCTGGAGCCCGGGGAGCCGGGGTTGCCGGGACCTGATGCGGGCCGTGGGCGGGCCGGCCGGCAGAGGAGGGGCGACGATTCCCTGGCGGGTGTCCTGCGGCGTGGCGGGGGGCGGGGCCTGCTGGCGTCACGGCGAACGGGCAGGCACCTGGCCGGCCGGGCAGGCACCTGGCCGGCCGGGAGTTGCGCGGGTGCAGGCCCCGCGGGGTCCCGCCGCGCCGGAGGCGGCGGGAGAATCGCCGTCCC
>JBOHCO010001585.1:0-4772 GCA_050698895.1 Streptosporangiaceae bacterium | reverse complement strand
GTTCCCGCCCGGCCTGGGCTGCGCGGCCTGGGCTGGTTCCGCGGGGATGATCTTGGACGGCCGGGCGGGCGAGCGGGGCAGCGGCAGCGGCGACGGGCGGGGGCGGGCGATCTGGGTCCAGGTGCAGCCGCCGGCGTGGATGTAGCCGGCCTGCCCGGTGGCCAGGGTGCGGGCGATGCCGGGGTCGGCGGTGAAGGCGTGCTGGACGCGGGAGGAGCCTTCGTCGCCCCACATCCCGGCGAGCATCTTGGTGGCGGTTTCTACGACGCGGCGGGTTCCGGCGAGCTGGGAGAGGGGTTCGGGGTAGGGGGTGCGCATGAGCCAGATGCCGCCGTCGGCGGTGGCGGCGATGCGGTACCGCTCGTCGTCTGTGGGGGCGAGCCCCTGCCAGGACTGGGCGCTCACCTGGACGCCGACGCCGAGGGACCGGCCGCGCTCATAAAGCTGCCAGAGGGGCACTCGGCCGGAGATGGCCGAGTAGTCGTCGCAGGCCAGCAGGATCGCGCGGGGCTCGGTGTCGCGGCTGGTGGCGGCGTGGGCGACTAGCTCGGTGATGGCCAGGGCCTGCGCTTCGGCGACGGTCTGCTCGCGGGTGCCTTCCAGGATGAAGTACCACGCGTCGGCATCCGCGAGAGTCGCCGGGCCGTCCAGCCCAGGTCCCAGCCGCTCCAGCAGCGTGCGGTACCGCAGGGCGATGTCGCCCAGATGCGAGCGCGCGGCAGTGATGGCGGCCAGCTCGCGGGGATGCCCGGCCCAGGCGGCCTGGAGCCACGCCGCGTCCAGGCGATCCAGGAAGTCCAGCCGGGAGCCGGGCGGGCCGGGGGGTGCGTGGATGGCGAGGGAGAGCGTGGCCTGGGTGAGGTCGGCGTAGTAGGCGGCGGGGCCGGTGCCGGTGTCGATCATCTGGAACAGTGCCACCGAGAGCACGTGGGGCGGCAGTGCCCACAGGGATACGCCGGTGTCGTCGGGCCAGATGGCGACCCGGGTGGCTCCGGTGCCGTGCAGCAGGCGGCGGGTGCGCTGGGCCTTGGCGCGGGCGTCGGGGCCGCCCTTGCAGTCGAGCACGACGAGTAGGGGCCGGGGCTTGCCGCGCTGGAGCCAGGCGCGCCGGGCGGCAGCGTGCCACTCGGCCCAGGTGCGGATCATCAGGTTGGTCTTGCCGGCTCCGGAGGTGCCGATGATGACCTGGTGGCGGCTCATCGCGGCGGGGCTGATGGTGAGCATCGGCTGCCAGCGGTGCCCGATGGCCCGGATGGTCGCGCCCATGACGATCTGGCCCCGGTGGTCCAGCAGGGGGACGGTGGCCGGGACGGCGAGGCGGCCTCTCGCGGTCCGGGCCTGGCGTTTCCACTGCCGGGCGTCGAACACGACGGGGGCGGTGGCGGTGCGGCCGTCCAGCCCGGTCTCGATGCCCCAGATCCGCCGTGCCCAGCATGCCCCGGCGATGGCCAGCCCGGCGGGGACCGCGACCGGCGCGACCACTGCGAACGCGGTGGCCAGGTGCCCGGCGGCCAGGTCGCGCCAGCCGTCTGTCCAGCCGAGGGCGGGCCACCACGCGGCAGCCTGCCAGGACCCGGCCTGCACCCCGGCGGCCAGCAGGTAGACGGCCGTGGCCGGGAGGGACCATCGGGCGGCGCGGTAGAGCCGGGCGGGCGGCCAGCCGCGCAGCCACGCCCCGGCAAAGCCGGTCACGGCGACCAGGGTGATCGGCCAGGCCGCGATGAGGACGGCGGCGGCGGCGAGCCACTTGATGGCTTTCCCGGTGGCCTTGAGTATCCAGAGGGCGATGTTGAGGCGGATGAGCCACCAGATGGTCACAGCAGCGCTCCGTCGGGGAGGTCGCGGATCGTGATGTTGGCCTGGAGGGCGGCGGGGAGGGTGGCGGCGGCGCGGCGGGTGACCGGTGCGGCGGGCGGGGCGGTGAGGTAGACGATCCGCTGGTAGCGGGGGGCGGCGTGGTCGGGGGCGTGGGGGTGGTAGCCGGCGGTGCGGGCCAGCAGCCCGGTCATGATGGCGGCGGTCCGCGCTAACGGCTTGGGAGTCAGCTCGGCCTCGATGGCCCACCGCTCCCCCGGGTATGGGGAGCCGGGCAGGTCGGGCCAGGAGACTTCCGCGTCGGGGACGTGCCCGGCGGGGATGCGGCCGGACATGGCGGCGCGGATGCGCCGCTCGCAGCGCCAGTGCGCCCCGGCCTCCTGCCACGTCTCTCCCGTTTCCAGGGACAGGCGGACGGCGAGGACGGCGCGCAGGTGCGCGAGCCGGGCCAGCGCGGGTGTGCCGGGGGCGAAGCTGAGTCCGGTGGCGTGCAGGCCGGGGCGGGTGAGCCAGCACCAGGCCGGGCCGGGGCCAAGACGGCCGGTGGCGGTGTACCCGGCGGTGCGCCACCGGGCGGTGATGCCGCGCAGCCGGTCCTCGCGCACATCCAGGTAGGCGGCGAGCAGGTCGTAGGGGGCGCCGTACTGCTCGCCGCACAGGACCAGCCCGGCGATGTCCCGGCCGGTGAGCTGGATGGTCCCGGCGTCGGAGCGCCGCCCGGCCGGTAACGTCCGGGTCGTGGTTGTGGTGTCGCCGTGCTGCATGTGTCCCGCCAGTGTGTGGTGTGGTTCGTCCTAGTCTGACCACAGATCACCGTCAGATACCAGATGGTGGCGGAACGCAACCGTTTGCGATTTTGTGTAATCGGAGAGCACGCGGCACGGGCCGGAGGATGGCCGTTGCCGGGCGGCCCTGGTCCGCCTAGCGGTAGTGGTGCGGGTACTTCGACTACCGGGTCAGGAAGCGTTCCTCGCCCGCATGCGCGTCCAGGAACGTCAGGATCTGCCCGAGCCGGGTGATCGTGTTAGCCCAGACCATCTCCGGTGCCGGGACGGCGCGGCGCGCCGTCCATCCGAACGCCTCCGGGCCGACTGACAGCATCGCCGGGTCGATGGACCAGGCCGGATGGTCTGCGCGGACAGCAAGTACGAGCGGGTGTGCGGTGGATCGCATAGGCCGACCATTACATGATTCGCTCTGATACGCCAGGGCACGCCATGAAACGCTCTCACTCGCCACGGCGCGGCAGGCCGTTCTACCGTCCGGGTCGTGCACGTCGACCCGGACAGCCCCGACCACCCGTACGTCCAGATCGCGAACTGGCTGCGGGCCGAGATCGCGGCCGGCCGGATGGGTCCGCGACTGCCTTCGGTGCTGGCCCTGGCCGGGCAGACCGACACGTCGGTAAACACCGTCCGCAAGGCCCTGGCCGTCCTGGCCGAGGAAGGCCTGATCGTGGCGGTAGAGGGCCGGGGCACGTTCGTCATCCGCCGGGACTAGCACCCCGGGTCGATAGCGATGTGCTTGAAGGGCAACCGCATCGCTCAGACGCGTGCGCGCTGCCAGTGACCGCATTGCGACCGCCGCGTTAGCTGCCTGCTCAGCCACGGTGTCGGCCGGTGAGTGTGGTCGTGCCTGTACCACGACGACTGTGGCGGCGGCGAGCGCAGCGAGGTCGCCCCCTGGGTGGGCCGGGAGGGGTGAGTCAGGATGGGGGGTGCGGGGGGGAACCTGAGAGAGGGGAACCGTGGGGCTCGGAGAGGGGAATGGTTCTCCTTTCTCGGGTTTCCCCCCGCCGTGTCGTTGTCCGGCCTGCCTGCTGTGTGCGGGTCTGGTGCCTGTTCCCGACCTCGCCCGCACTGTCTTGTGGTGGGGGTGAGGTCGGGAACGTTTGTTGGTGCCGGGCCCGCGCACGTTTGTGCAGGCAGGCCGGGCAACGGCGCGCCCCGTAGGGGCGCACACCGGCCGCACGGCCGGTGTCTGGGTTTGGGCGGGTGGTGTGCGGGGGCTGTAGGCCGGGCCTGGGCGGGGTTAGTCGCTTGTGGCGCAGGTGGCTCCGCCGATGGTGACGGTGATCGTGACGCCGGGCGGGGGTCCGTTGAGGTAGATGAGCGCGTACCCCGAGCTGTCCGTGCCGTAGCTCCATGAGTAGCTGTCTGCGCTGGCGGTGGCGGTCTTGTTGGGCTGGTTGGAGTGGACGCGGACGTCGTTCTCGTTGCGCGCGGCGTTGTACACGCTCGCGGTGGCCGTGCACCAGGCCCGGGACGGCGGTTTTGATGTGGCCGTGGGCTTGGGCGATGGCTTGGCTGAGCTGGATGGGCGGGGCGAGGCGGATGGGCTGGGTGAGCGGGATGGGCGGGGTGAGGTGGTGGGGGCCGGGCCGCCTGTGGCCTGCGGCGTGAACCAGGTGGTGCAGGAGCCGACGCGGTGGTGCCTGGAGACCCGGACGTGTACGAGTACCCGGTGCCCGGGCCTGGCGTGGCGGGTGGAGTACCAGAATGCGTGTCGGCCGCGAGCGCTGGCGCGTGCGGTCTTCCTACGGGTCGTGAACTGGTAGCGGGCCGTCACCTTGATATGGGCGTGGCTGCCAGTGCGCACCCGGATCCCGACCCAGGTGCCCTGGGCGGGGTGCCGGGTGGTGACGCGCGCGGCGCAGTGGAGTGGCCGGGGGGCGTGTGCGGTAGTGAGGGCCGCTGCCTGGGTGGCCGGGTGGTGCGGGGACGCGCAGCTGGCGGCGGCGAGGGCGAGCGCGGCTGCTCCTGCTGCGGTTCCGAGCTTTCGGGGAAGGGCGGCAAGTGGCCCGGTCTGCCGTGTCATGGCGGTGATCGTATAGTCACTCAGAGTTATAGCGCTGAGTGATGGTGAAGCCTTGGCAGGCAGATGCGCCTGGCGATGGCGGGCTGCGCCTGGTACGAGCTAGCGGCGGGTGGGGGAAGCGGCTGGGCGGTGGTGGAGGG
>JBOHCO010001584.1:0-2805 GCA_050698895.1 Streptosporangiaceae bacterium | reverse complement strand
ATCTACAGGAGTCCCGTTCGCCGATCAAGCCCCTTGACCTACCTCGCCATCAGCTAACGCAATGGCGTTGACGCTGACCGCTTTCCGCGATCATGGCGGCGGGATGGGGGCGAGGCGGGCCGCTGTGGTGTCGGCCGGGGCGGGCTACTCGGCGGGAGCGTCGTCGTCGGCCGCGTCGCCGGGCCGGTCGTCGGCCGGGGCGGGCTTGGGCTCGCCGGGCTTGCGCTGGCGAGTGTCCGCTGCGGTGCCGCCAGCCCGGGTGTCGCTGGTCCCGGTGTCGTCGGCGGCCGTGTGGTCGGCGGGGGACTCGTCGGCGGGCTCGGGGTCAGTGCGGGGGTCACCAGTGAAGACCTCGTCGCGGATCCGGGCCAGGGTGTCGGCCAGGATGTCGCGCAGGTCGCCCAGGGCTCCTTCGCGGATGTCGTCGGCGTGGCCGGCTGCGGAGCGCAGCTCGCGGGCGAAGTCGGAGGCCAGGCGCTCCAGGCCACCGGGCATGCCCCCGGCCAGGTCCTGCCAGCCGCCCCAACCGCCGCCGCCCCGGCCGCCGCCCGGCCGGCCACCGGGACCGTGGCGCTCGCCGCGGTCGCTCCAGGCCTGCCAGCCTGCGGCCTTGTCCGCCCAGCCGCCCCAGTCATCGCCGAAACCGCTGCCGCGGCCGGCCCCGGCCCGGCGGCCGCCCTGGTCAGCCCGGCCACGGCCGGAGCCGGTCTCGCCGCGGCCGGGGCCGCTCTGGTCGCGACCGCCCTGGTCGCGGCCGGCCTGGCCGGCGGCGGAGGCACTCCGGCCCGCACCGCGGCGCTGGGACCGGAAGGTGTCGCGGATCTCGTCCCGTGCGCGGCGCGCCTCGTCCCTGATCCGGGCGGCGTCGTCGGACCGGCCCGGTCGGCGCTGCTCGTCGCCTGCGGCGGCGCCCCACTCATCGGTGCCCGGCTCATCGGTGCCCGGCGCGCCGGCATCGGCCGCATCAACGTCGGGATCGCGCTGATCGGTGCTGCGCTGATCGGGATCGCGCTGATCGGTGCTGCGCTGATCGGTGCTCGTGCCGGGCTGGTCCGCGTAGCCCGCTGCGTCCTCGCGGCGATCGGCGTCATCGGCCCCCTCGCTGCCCCGGCGGCGGCGGGCCGGGTCGCCTTCGCGGCGGAAGTCCCTGGCCGCCCAGGTAATCTCCTCGCGCAGGCTGCGCACGGTGTCCCGGACGTCCTCGGATACCTCACGGGCGATGTCGCGCACCGACTCGGTGAGCTCTTCTTCCAGCTCGGCCAGGTCGTCGAGCCGGGACTGGATCTCCTCGCGGCCCTTGTCGGTGATCCGGTAGACCTTGCGGCCCTCGACCTCGTCGTGGGTGACCAGGCCGTCCTCCTCGAGCCGGGCGAGGCGCGGGTAGATGGTGCCGGGGGAAGGCGAGTACACGCCCATGAACCGGTCCTGCAGCAGGCGGATGACCTCGTAGCCGTGCCGCGGCGCCTCATCGAGCAGCTTCAGCAGGTACAGCCGGAGCCTGCCGTGCCGAAAGATGGGGCTCACTGTGCATCACCTGTTCCGTCGGGGCCTGGCGCGGGCCGGGAAGGACGTCCCGTCACTGAGCATGACATCGCGGCTCCCTCCCGTGCATAGCCTGCGCATGAGCGCCGTCGCCTTTCAGGCGGCGCCCCGCTATCTACCTAGATACGTTATGTCGCGTCGGCCAAAAGTCAAGATGTATCGCGTCTGGCGACATCCACATCAGCCTACTCGCCATAGCCCGGTGCCCCGTTCCCCGGACGGGACACCAGGCGCCGTCTAACCTCGCCAGTTACTCGTCGTCGTCGAAGTCGTCGTCGAGCCGGGCCAGCCAGCTGGCCAGGCGGTCGACGGGAGCCTCGGCCTCGGGGTGGTCATCGACGAACTCGCGCAGCCGCTCGGCCAGCCAGGCGAGGGAGACCTCCTCCTGGCCGCGCCGGTCGGCGAGTTCCTCGATGCCGCGGTCGGTGAAGTACACCGCTGGCCTGCTCAGCCCGCGAGGCCCAGGGCGGCGTCGACGAGCTGGGCGTGCTCGGCGGCGTGCGCCTTGGCCGAGCCGCCGGCGGGCGCCGAGCTGGGCGGCAGGGAGATCAGGCCGACGGGCCGGCCGATGACGCTGGGCAGCTTCAGGCCCATGTACGGCCAGGCGCCCATGTTGGCCGGCTCCTCCTGGGCCCACACGATCTCGGCGTCGGCCGGGTACCGGGACAGCTCGGCCGCGATCTCGGCGACGGGCAGCGGGTAGAGCCGCTCAACGCGGACGATCGCGACGCTGCCCGGCCCGGCGGCGAGGCGCCGGGCGGCGAGGTCGTAGTAGAACTTGCCGGTGCATAGCAGCACGCGCCGGACGGCGGCCGCGTCGAGCGGGCCGCTGCGCGTGGGCGCCTGGCCGTCGAACCCGGTGGCGCCCAGCGCCGGGTCGCCGAGCACGGGCCGGAACGAGCCGGAGGTGAACTCGGCGGCCGCGGAGGTGGCGGTCTTGAGCCGCAGCATGGACTTGGGCGTGAACACGATCAGCGGCTTGACCCGGCCGGACAGGGCCTGCCAGCGCAGCAGGTGGAAGTAGCTGGCCGGGGTGCTGGGCATGGCCACGGTCATGTTGTCCTGCGCGCACAGCGACAGGAACCGCTCGATCCGGGCCGAGGAGTGGTCGGGGCCCTGGCCCTCGAAGCCGTGCGGCAGCAGCAGCACCACGCCGGAGCGCTGGCCCCACTTCTGCTCGCCGGAGCTGATGAACTCGTCCACGATGGTCTGCGCGCCGTTGATGAAGTCGCCGAACTGCGCCTCCCAGCAGACCAGCGCGTC
>JBOHCO010001583.1:0-3789 GCA_050698895.1 Streptosporangiaceae bacterium | reverse complement strand
GGCTTGCCGGTGTTGCGGGACTCGGCCTCGATGAAGTCCTCGGCCCTGGCCTCGATGGCGCCGGCGAGCCGGAGCAGGGCCAGGCTGCGCTCGGCCGGGGTGGAATCGCGCCAGGTCTCGAAGGCCCCGGCGGCGGCGCGCAGCGCGGCGTCCACGTCGGCCGGGCCGGAAACCGGCGCCTGCAGGTACTCCTCGCCCGTGCTCGGGTCCACGACGGCGCTGGTCCGGCCGTCCAGGCCCGCCACCTGCCTGCCGCCGACGAAGTTGTTCAACACGCTACGACCCTGACAGAAAAACTCTCACCGTACAAGTGAATCAGTCACAGAAACGCCAGGTCGCCACGGAATCAGTTGACACGTGGCGATTGCGTGGCACGATTGACCTTGCGAAGGAGGCCGAACGTGGCGCATACGCCCAGTACTCCCCTCGCCTCGGTCGCCCGGTACCGCGGTGCGGCCGGCGGCCGGGATCCGGACAGCATCCGCGTCGTCCTCGACAGCGTCTCCAAGAAGATCATCGAGCAGCTTCAGCAGGACGGCCGGCGCTCCTACGCGGCGATCGGCAAGGCCGTGGGCCTGTCCGAGGCCGCGGTGCGCCAGCGGGTACAGCGACTGATCGAGGTCGGCGCCATGCAGATCGTCGCGGTCACCGACCCGATGATGCTCGGCTTCCTGCGCCAGACGATGATCGGGATCCGCTGCAACGGCGAGCTCGAGCGGGTCGCCGACCACCTGGCCGGGATGGACGAGATCGACTACGTCGTCATCACGGCGGGCTCGTTCGACCTGCTCATCGAGGTGGTCTGCGAGAACGACGACCAGCTCCTGGAGATCCTGAGCCGGATCCGGGCCATCCCGAGCGTGACCACCACCGAGACCTTCGTCTACCTGAAGCTCCGCAAGCAGACCTACGGCTGGGGGACCAGATGACCGAGTACAGCGCCCAGGAGATCGCCGACCTTCAGGAGTCGGCCAAGCGGCACCTGTGGCTGCACTTCACCCGGATGTCCTCGTTCGACGACGCCGAGGTGCCGACCATCGTGCGCGGCTCCGGCCAGTACGTCTACGACCAGCACGGCAAGCGCTACCTGGACGGCCTGGCCGGGCTGTTCGTGAGCCAGATCGGGCACGGCCGCACCGAGGTCGCCGAGGCCGGCGCCCGGCAGGCCAGCCAGCTCGCCTACTTCCCGCTGTGGTCCTACGCCCACCCGCAGGCCATCGCGCTGGCCGAGCGGCTGGCGGGCATGGCGCCCGGCGACCTGAACCGGGTGTTCTTCACCACCAGCGGCTCGGAGGCGGTGGAGTCGGCCTGGAAGCTGGCCAAGCAGTACTTCAAGAGCATCGGCCAGCCCGGCCGGTACAAGGTGCTCAGCCGGTCCATCGCCTACCACGGCACCTCGATGGGCGCGCTGGCCATCACCGGCCTGGCCGACATCAAGGGGCCGTTCGAGCCGCTGCCGCCGGGCGGGGTCCGGGTGCCCAACACCAACTTCTACCGGGCGCCGGAGTTCGTGTCCCACGACCTGGCCGAGTTCGGCCAGTGGGCCGCCGACGAGATCGAGCGGGCCATCCTGCGCGAGGGCCCGGACTCGGTGGCCGCGGTCTACCTCGAGCCGCTGCAGAACTCCGGCGGCTGCTTCCCGCCGCCGCCCGGCTACTTCCAGCGGGTCCGCGAGATCTGCGACACCTACGGCGTGCTGCTGGTGTCGGACGAGGTGATCTGCGCGTTCGGCCGGCTGGGCTACTACTTCGGCTCGGAGCGCTACGGCTACCAGCCCGACATCATCACCTTCGCCAAGGGCGTCACCTCGGGCTACGCGCCGCTGGGCGGCATGATCGTCCGCGATGAGCTGATGGAGCCGTTCGCCAGGGGCGAGGCCAGCTTCCTGCACGGCATCACGTTCGCCGGCCACCCGGTCTCCTGCGCGGTGGCCATGGCCAACCTGGACGTGTTCGAGAAGGAAGACCTGCTGGCCAACGTGCGCGCCAACGAGGCCGCGTTCCGGTCCACCCTGGAGAAGCTGAACGACCTGCCGATCGTCGGCGACGTGCGCGGCGACGGCTACTTCTACGGCATCGAGCTGGTCAAGGACAAGGCGACCAAGGAGACCTTCGACGACGACGAGTCCGAGCGGCTGCTGCGCGGCTTCATGTCGCACGCGCTGTTCGACGCCGGCCTGATCTGCCGGGCCGACGACCGCGGTGACCCGGTCATCCAGCTCTCGCCGCCGCTGACCAGCGGCCCGGAGCACTTCGACGAGATGGAGCAGATCCTGCGCAGCGTGCTCACGCAGGCCTGGGACCGGCTCTAGCCTCGCCCCGCTGTCTGCCACGGCGCCGGGTGCCTAGCACCCGGCGCCGTTGTTATCTATTCGTTACCAGAATTCCTGCTGTCAATCCGTCCGCTCCCGCCTCCTGCTAGCGAAGGCCGGACGTTCGCCGCCGCGCGACCCGGCGCCACTGACAGCGGGAGGCACCATGGCGGGCCCTGGGGACCGAGGGACGGGTGTGCGCACCCCGGACGAGAGTTACGAACTTGTAACCGTGACGGCAATGTCCGATCGACCCGCTCAGGGGTCTTACATGCAGACGTGCGCGCCGACTGCGCACGATCATTTCGCCGCAGGCCTGGGAGGGCACATGCCAAGCAGCACTCCGGACTGGAGCGCCCTGGCGAGCCAGAACGAGAGACTCGCCGACGGGGTCGCGCGAGGGGGGAAGCCGGAGGCCGCATCGCGCTCGACCGGACAGCGGGAGACCGGGCACGGGGACACGCAGATCCTGACCGCGGTGCCGTGGCTCACGGCATCCGCCGCCACCTGCGCGGCCGGGCCGCGCGCCGGCGCCGCGCCGTGGCGGTCACTGCTGCGGCGCACGGTGTCGCGGCGTCCCGGCCGCCGGTCCGTGGCCGGGACGGCCGCGGTGCTGGCCATCGCCGGCGCCACCTCGGTGTCGGCCGTGGCCGCGCAGGCCGCGGTCAGGCACGGCTCGATCGCGCCCGGCTCGGCCTGGAAGATCGTCAAGCAGGTGCACGCCGGCGGCTTCGGCCAGTTCACCGCCGTCGCCACCCTGGGCCGGTCCGCCGGGTGGGCGTTCGACGGCGAGGCCAAGCCCACCGCCTGGAAGCGCAACGGGTCCAGCTGGACCAAGGTTGCGTTCCCCGGCAAGAACGGCCAGCCCATCGTCGCGGCCGGCGCCACGTCGGGCTCGAACGCGTGGGCCTTCGGCATGAACGGGCAGGCCGCGCGCTGGAACGGCCACCGCTGGTCGACCCAGCACACGTTCCGCGGGTCGATCAGCTCGGCGGTCGTGGCCGGCCCGAGCAACGTCTGGGTCTTCGGCATGACCGGCATCCCCGGCGCGCTGGGCACCTGGCACTACAACGGCCACGGCTGGTCCAAGGTGGCCTCCGGGCACGGCCTCACCGGCGGCAGCGCCGCCGGGACCACGGACTGGGCGTTCGGCGGCACCAGCGTGGCCCGCTGGAACGGCCGCACCTGGGTCAGGACCTCGGTGAAGAACCTGCTGCCGGCCAAGCAGGAGCTCAACGGCCCGTCCGTGACCTCGATGTTCGCGCAGTCCAAGACCAGCGTCTGGGCCGTCGGCGACGGCAACCGCCAGGACGAGGGCGGGCCCGTGGTCGTGCTGCACTACAACGGGCACTCCTGGTCGAAGGTGGGCTCGGCGAACACCGGCGGCTACCAGACGTTCGCGTCGGTGGCGCCGGACGGCCACAACGGGCTGTGGATTCCGCTGAGCACCCCGGCCGGCGGTACGATCGCCTCGTTCA
>JBOHCO010001582.1:0-1428 GCA_050698895.1 Streptosporangiaceae bacterium | reverse complement strand
ATGCCAGCCTCGCTGCCTGGCGTGGACAAGCCCATCGCCCGCGACCCCAGCCACTCGATCGTGGTCGACCTGCCGTTCGGCCTTCGCGGCGGCGTGGGCCTGATCGGCTTCAGGATGGCGCCGCCCGCACTGGTCCTGGCCACCGCGGACGGCCATCCCCGTGCCGGGTCATATACCTCCTGGGTGCCCCAGTCCACCTTTCTGGGCATCAACCGCATCGCGTTCTACCGGGCCCTGCTCCAGGTTCAGAACGGAGTGCACTTCGCGCACAACGGCCCGGTCATGGTGCAGGTCCGGCGCAGCGCTATCCGCATTAACATCGGCTGGATCGTGGTCTGGCGCCCACCCGCCGGCACCGGCACCAGGGACGCCGGCAAGCTCAAGGCCCCCAGCACGCTCAAGGGCCTCGGCGTCCGCAAGGGCGACATCCCGTTCCTGTACTCAGCCGGGTTCCGGCCCATCTCGCAGGTCACCAAGTCGTGGGGCACCATCACGGTCTGGAAGCGGAGCGGTCTGGCCCACTGATGATCGGGTTGATCAGTTCGGCCGGTGCGCGAGGCCGGTGGAATCAAAGACGGAAGCCCCGGCCGTGATCTCGGCCGGGCCTTCTGACCTGCTATTTCTCGGGGGTGAGCGACGGGATTCGAACCCGCGACATCCAGGACCACAACCTGGCGCTCTAACCAACTGAGCTACGCCCACCATGTCGCACGGGACAGCTAGCGGCCCGAGCGGCTCAGAGAATCATACCGGTCGCCGATCACCGCGCAGGACGGGTTTCCCCTGGCTCGGCAGGCGCCGGGGCCGGCGTGGTGAACCGGGCGGCGATCTTGCGGGCCGCGAGCGTGTCGGGACCGGGCTGCGGCACGAAGACGGCCTCGCGGTAGTAGCGCAGCTCCTTGACGCTCTCCAGGATGTCGGCCAGCGCCCGGTGACCGCCGTGCTTGGGCGGGCTGGCGAAGTACACCCGCGGATACCAGCGCCGGGCCAGCTCCTTGATGCTGGACACGTCGACCATCCGGTAGTGCAGGTAGTCGTCGAGCTCCGGCATGTCCCTGGCCAGGAACGATCGGTCGGTGCCGATGGAGTTCCCGCACAGCGGGGCCTTCTTGGGCTCGGTCACGTGCTGGCGGATGTAGCCGAGCACCTGGTCCTGCGCCTCGGCCAGGGTCACGCCAGAGGGCAGCTCAGCGAGCAGGCCTGAGGTGGTGTGCATCTCCCGCACCACGTCGGGCATGGTGTCCAGTGCCTCAGCCGGAGGCTTGATGATCACATCGATGCCCTGGTCCAGCACTTTCAGGTCACCGTCAGTCACGACGCATGCGATCTCCACCAGCGCGTCCCTGGTGAGGTCAAGCCCGGTCATCTCGCAGTCAATCCAGACGAGCCGGTCGGTCATTACTCCACCTTATAGGCCCGACGGGCCCG
>JBOHCO010001581.1:0-7600 GCA_050698895.1 Streptosporangiaceae bacterium | reverse complement strand
GCCGACCAGGAACGGGTCGAGGTTGCGGCCGGGAATCCCGGTGGCGGCGGCGTGATAACCGGGGTCGATGTAGTCGGGGCCGACCTTGTGGGCCGACACCCGCAGGCCGCGGGCCCGCAGCGCGGCCATGAGGCCGGTGGCCACGGTGGTCTTGCCGTCCCCCGAGCGGGTGCCGGCGATGACCAGGCGGGGGTGGCTCACCACCCGATACTCACCACTCGATACTCACCATTCGATGCCCGCCTGGCCCTTGCGGCCGGCGTCCATAGGGTGCTTGACCTTGGTCATGTCGGTGACCAGGTCGGCGGCCTCGACCAGCGCGGGATGGGCCCGGCGGCCGGTGATGACGACGTGCTGGGTGCCGGGACGGGCGGCCAGCACGGTCAGGACCTCGTCGACGTCGAGGGCGCCGTTGCTGACCGGGTAGGTGATCTCGTCCAGGATGAGCAGCCGGTAGGTTTCCGCGGCCAGGTCGCGCTTGACCTGCTCCCAGCCGGCCTGGGCGGCGCGCTCATGGTCCTCGGGCTGGGTCCGCAGCCAGGACCAGCCCTCGCCCATCTTGTGCCAGGTGACGCTGCCGCCCTGGCCGGTGCTCTGGTGCACGGTGCCGAGCGCGCGCCGCGCGGTCTCCTCGCCCACCTTCCACTTCGGGCTCTTGGTGAACTGGAACACGCCGATGGGCCAGCCGGCCGCCCAGGCGCGCAGGGCCAGGCCGAAGGCGGCGGTGGACTTGCCCTTGCCGTCGCCGGTGTGCACGGCCAGCAGCGGCTGGGTGCGGCGCTGCCGGGTGGTCAGCCCGTCGGCGGGCACCGAGGTGAGGCGACCCTGCGGCATCAGGCGGCCTCCTTGGCCCGGATCAGGGCGGCCAGCACGTGGGCGGCGTCGTCCCGGCGGCCGGGGCTGGCGGAGGCCAGGCCGGCCACGGTGGCCAGCTCGGCGCCGAGGTCGCTGGCGATCAGGCCGGCCAGGCCGAGGCGGACCGGGCCCTCCTCGGCGTCGACCACGACGCTGGACACTCCGGCCAGCCGCCGGGCGGACTGCCGGGCCCGGTCCAGGGCGTCGCGGCCGCCGGTGGCCCGGCCGCCGGTGGCCCGGCCGTCGGTCACGACGACCAGCAGCGGCCGCCGGGCGGGCTCGCGCCAGTGCTCACGGCGGATCAGCTCGGCGACGGCGTCCAGCCCGGCGGCCAGCGGGGTCTGGCCGCCGACCGGCAGGCGGCTCAGCCGCCGCGAGGCCAGCTCCACCGACCTGGTCGGCGGCACGACGACCGTGGCCTCGCGGCCCCGGAAGGTGAGCAGCGCCACCCGGTCGCGGCGCCGGTAGGAGTCGCGCAGCAGGGACAGCGCCACGGTGGTGACGGTGGCACTGCGCTGCCGGGCGGCCATCGAGCCGGAGGTGTCGAGCAGCAGGATGACGAGGTTCGACTCGCGGCCCCGGCGCCGCCAGCGGCGCAGGTCGGCCGCCGTGACCTGGAACGGCTGGCCGGGCCGGGCCAGGGCGGCGGCGCGGATGGTGGCGGTCAGGTCGGGGCGGCTCGGATCGGCGACGGCGCCCGCCGGGCGGCCGCCGGGGCCCTGGGACCTGGACCGTCGCCCGCCCGAGGCGCGCCCGATCCCGGTCGCCTCCAAGTGCCGCAGCGCGAACGCCGCCCCTGGCGCGAGCGTGCCCGCGGGCTGGCCGGGAGCCGGGCCCGGCCCGCTGTCCGGCGTGTTGTCCGGGGAAGGTGAGGCCGGAGGCGAGGGTGGGGTCTGCGACGATGCTGGGGCTTCCGGGGGCAGCGAGGTCTCCGACGACGGTGCGTCCTCCGAGGATTGTGGGGCCTCCGAGGGCGGCGGGTCTGACGACGACGGCGAACCGGGCGGAGACGGCGGACCGGAGTCGTCGGGGCCGGCGTCGTCGGGGCCGGAGCCGGGACCAGGGTCGTCCGGTGACTCCGGGTCCTCGGGCGACTCGAGCGCCTCATCCAGCTGCGCGTCGTCCAGCCCCGGATCGTCGAACGGCCCGCGACGGCGCCGGTGCGGCAGCGCTAGCCGGGCTGCCGCCTTCACGTCCGCCACGGTCACCGTGGACCGCCCGGCCCAGGCCGCGTGCGCGATCGCCGCGCGGGCAGTGACCAGGTCACCGCGCAGCCCGTCCACGCCCAGCGCCGCGCAGGCCCTGGTGATCCGCAGCAGCTCAGCGTCGCCCAGCTCGACCCCGCCGGCCAGCGCGCGGGCCGCAGCGATCCGGCTGGTCAGCTCGTGACCGGCCGCGTCGTGCGCGGCGGTGCTGACGGCCGGGTCCCGGTCGTGGCGCAGCCGGGCCCGCACGGCGTCGGCCCGGCGGCGCGGGTCGGCGCTGGCCACCACGGGCACGCACAGCCCGAACCGGTCCAGCAACTGCGGGCGCAGCTCGCCCTCCTCCGGGTTCATCGTCCCGACCAGCAGGAACTGGCTGGCGTGCCGCAGCGAGATGCCCTCCCGCTCCACGGTCGTGGTGCCGGTGGCGGCCGCGTCCAGCATCACGTCGACCAGGTGGTCGGGAAGCAGGTTGATCTCGTCCACGTACAGCACGCCGCGGTGCGCCTGGGCCATCAGGCCGGGCACGAACGCCTCGGCGGTCGGCGCGCCGGCCAGCACCCTGGGTACGTCCAGACTGCCGGTGACCCGGTCGTCGGTGGCGCCCAGCGGCAGTTCCACCAGCCGGGCCGGCCGGTGCTCGGCGGCCGCGCCGGGCGGGTGCGGGCCGTCCGGGCAGCCGGGGTCGGGCGCGGCCGGGTCGCAGGAGAACCGGCACTTGGCCACGACGCTGATGCCCGGCAGGATGGCGGTCAGCGCCCGGACCAGGGTGGTCTTGGCCGTGCCCTTCTCCCCGGTCAGCAGCACGCCGCCGAGGCCGGGGTCGACCGCGCCGAGCAGCAGCGCCAGCCGCGCGTCGTCCTGGCCGACGACAGCCGAGAATGGCAGCAGGCGCCGGCCGCCGGCCGGCGGTTCGGGGGGGATAGGGGGGTCGCCACCCCTTGACGGCACCGTCACGAGCCCTCCTCCAGCTGGCCCTCGACCTGCAGGTACACATCCCGGAGCGCGTCCAGGGTGTCCGCCTCAGGCTCGGCCCACAGCCCCCGGTCGGCCGCCTCGAGCAGCCGCTCGGTGATCGAGCGCAGCGCCCAGGGGTTGCTCGTCTCCAGGAACTTGCGGGTCTGCGGGTCCAGCACGTAGCTGGCCGAGAGCTGCTCGTACATCCAGTCCGTGACCACCCCGGTGGTGGCGTCCCAGCCGAACAGGTAGTCCACCGTGGCGGCCAGCTCGAACGCGCCCTTGTAGCCGTGCCGCTGCATGGCCTCGATCCACCGCGGGTTGACCACGCGGGACCGGAACACGCGGGCCGACTCCTCGGTCAGGCTGCGGGTGCGGACGTGCTCGGGCCGGGTGCTGTCGCCCACGTAGGCGGCGGGCGCGGTGCCGGTCAGCGCGCGGACCGTGGCCACCATGCCGCCGTGGTACTGGTAGTAGTCGTCGGAGTCGGCGATGTCGTGCTCGCGGGTGTCGGTGTTCTTGACCTCGACCGCGATCCGCCGGTAGGCGGCCTCCATGTCGGCCCGCGCGGGCCGGCCGTCCAGGCCGCGGCCGTAGGCGTGGCCGCCCCACATCGCGTAGACCTCGGCCAGGTCGGCGTCGTCCCGCCAGGACCGGCTGTCCATCAGCGGCAGCAGCCCGGCGCCGTAGGAGCCCGGCCGGGACCCGAAGATCCGGCTGGTCGCCCGGCGCAGGTCGGCGTGCCGCTCCAGGTCGGCCAGCACCGCGGCGCGCAGCAGGTTGTCGGCCGGGTCCTCGTCGAGGCCGGCCACCAGGCTGACGGCGTCGTCGAGCAGCGTCACCACGTGCGGGAACGCGTCGCGGAAGAACCCGCTGATCCGCACGACCACATCGATCCGGGGCCGGCCCAGCTCGGCCAGCCCGATCACCTCCAGGCCGGTGACCCGGCGGCTGGCCTCGTCCCAGGTCGGCCGGACCCCGAGCAGGGCCAGCACCTCGGCCACGTCGTCCCCGGCCGTGCGCATGGCGGCGGTGCCCCAGACTGACAGCCCGACCGAGGTCGGCCACTGCCCGGTGTCCTCGCGGTACCGGGCCAGCAGCGACTCGGCCAGCTGCTGGCCGGTCTCCCAGGCCAGCCGGGAGGGCACCGCCTTGGGGTCGACGGCGTAGAAGTTGCGGCCGGTCGGCAGCACGTTGATCAGCCCGCGCAGCGGCGACCCGCTGGGCCCGGCGGGCACGTGGCCGCCGTCCAGGGCGTGCAGCACGGCGTCCAGCTCGCCGGTGGTGGCGGCCAGCCGGGGGATCAGCTCCCGGACCGCGAACGTGAGTACTCCTGCCACCGGCTCCCGCGCGCCGGCCAGCTCCGGGTCGGCCAGGACGGCATCGACTACTGCGGGTACCGCATCCCCGGCCCAGCGTTCGTTTTCCATCTCCTCGATGAGCCGGCGGGCGATGGCCTCGACGCGGTCAAGCTGCGACCGGCCGCCCTGGCCGCCGTGCCCGTCCTCGGCCAGGCCGAGCGCCTCGCGCAGTCCCGGCAGCGCGGCCGTGGCGCCGGACCAGAGCTGGCGGGCCTGGAGCATGGCCAGGACCAGGCCGACCCTGGCCTGGCCCTCGGGCGCGGCCCCGAGCACGTGCAGGCCGTCGCGGATCTGGGCGTCCTTGACCTCGCACAGCCAGCCGTCCACGTGCAGGATGAAGTCGTCGAACTCTTCCGTCTGCGGGCGCTCATCCAGCCCCAGGTCGTGGTCCAGCCGGGCGGCCTGGATCAGCGTCCAGATCTGGGCCCGGATGGCCGGCAGCTTGGCCGGGTCGAGCGCCGCGATGCTGGCGTGCTCGTCCAGCAACTGCTCCAGCCGGGCCAGGTCGCCGTAGGTCTCGGCCCTGGTCATCGGCGGGACCAGGTGACCGACGATGGTGGCGTGCGCGCGGCGCTTGGCCTGGGTGCCCTCGCCGGGGTCGTTGATCAGGAACGGGTAGATCAGCGGCAGGCTGCCCAGCGCCGCGTCGGCGGCGCACTCGGCGGACAGGCCGAGGTTCTTGCCCGGCAGCCACTCGAGGGTGCCGTGCTTGCCCAGGTGGATCACGGCGTGCGCGCCGAAGCCGCGCTCCAGCCACCGGTAGGCGGCCAGGTAGTGGTGGCTGGGCGGCAGCTCGGGGTCGTGGTAGATGGCGATGGGGTTCTCCCCGAACCCGCGCGGCGGCTGGACCAGCAGCACCACGTTGCCCGCGGTCAGCGCGGCCAGCACCAGCTCGCCGTCGGGGTCGCGGGACCGGTCCACGTACAGCTCGCCGGGCGGCGGGCCCCAGGCGCGGGTGACCTTGTCCCGCAGCGCGGCGGGCAGCTCGGCGAACCACGCCCGGTACCGGGCGGCGGGAATCCTGATCTGCGCCTCGGAGAGCTGCTGGTCGGTCAGCCAGTCCGGGTCCTGGCCGCCCGCGGCGATGACCGCGTGGATCAGCGCGTCGCCGTCCGCGGGCTCGACGCCGGGCAGGGCGCCGGGGCCGGTCAGCGGGCCGATGTCGTAGCCCCGTGCGAGCATGGCTCGCAGCAGGGCCACGGCACTGGCCGGGGTGTCGAGGCCGACGGCGTTGCCGATCCGCGCGTGCTTGGTCGGATAGGAGGACAGCACGAGCGCCACCCGGCGCTGCGCGGGCGGGACATGCCGGAGCCGGGCCAGCGCCACCGCGGTGCCCGCGACGCGGGCGGCCCGCTCGGGGTCGGCGATGTAGCGCGACAGCCCGTCGGCGTCGGTCTCCTTGAACGAGAAGGGCACGCTGATCAGCCGGCCGTCGAACTCCGGGATCGCGACCTGGGTCGCCGCGTCGAGCGGGCTCACGCCGGCGTCGGCGGCCGCCCACTGCTGGCGGGGCGCGGTCAGGCACAGCGCCTGCACGATGGGCACGTCCAGCGCGGCGATGGCCCCGGTGTCCCAGGCTTCGTCGTCGCCTCCGGCCTGGGCCAGCGCCGGGGTGACGCCGCCGGCCGCGAGCACGGTGACGATCAGCGCGTCGGCCTGGCCGAGCACGTCGAGCAGGCCGGGCTCAGCGGAGCGCAGGCTGGCGCACCAGACCGGCAGCGGCCGGGCCCCCTGGGCGGCGACGGCCTCGCTCAGGCGGTCCACGAAGCCGGTGTTCCCGGCCAGCTCGTGGGCCCGGTAGTAGATGATCCCCACGGTCGGCCGGGGCTCGGGCCCGGTCGGCTCCTGGCCGGCTGCGCTGCCCCCCTCCCACTCCCGCTGGCCCCAGGCCGGCGCCGGGCGTGGCGGCGCGAAGCCGGTGCCGCCCAGCAGCACGGTGTCGGTCAGGAACCGGGCCAGTTCCCGCAGGTTGTCCGTGCCGCCGTGGGCCAGGTAGTCGTGGGCCTGGGCGGCCACCCCGGCGGGCACCGTGGACAGCGCCATCAGCGCCGCGTCGGGCAGGAACTCGCCGCCGACCACCACCACCGGCCGAGGCTGTTCGCGCAGCGCGGCCAGCCCCTCGCGCCAGGCCTGCTCGCCGCCCAGCAGCCGGACCACGACCACGTCGGTCCCGTCCAGCAGCGCGGGCAGTCCGCCGGTGTCCAGCCGGGCCGGGTTGGCCAGCCGGTAGGGCGCGCCGCAGGCCCTGGCCGCCAGCAGGTCGGTGTCCGACGTGGACAGCAACGCCACCGTGCCGGTCAGGCGCTCAGCGTCAGGACGGTCTTGGGCCACTGCGAGCCTCCTCGGGGTCCGCGCCCCGGGTCGTCGGTCACGACAGCCGGAGTCTCCTGGCTCCCGGATTGACGCTCGCCCCGGTCTTCCCGCCCTGGCTGGGCCGTGACCATTGCGGGGTCTGCTCCCCGGTGACAGTGGCGGGACCGCGCCGGATTCTCACCGGTCTTCCTCGCTGGCTGTCGTGTGGTGCTGCTGACTCTCGCCTACCCTGCCCGGGCCCGTCAAGTCGCCAGGCCAGGGTGCGGACGGGAGGCGGGGCGCGGGGCGCGTTGACGAGGCCAGCCGGCCCCCTCTAGGGTCAGTGCCGCCTTGTCGGCGACCCCGAGGGAGGTTGCGTGCCGCCGCCTCCGGCGTCTGACGCCTGCCCTGGCCTGCTGGCCCTGCACCCCGCCCGTGACGGGCACGTGGCCCGCATCCGGCTGCCCGGCGGGTACGTGACCAGCCCGCGCTGGCGGGCCCTGGCCGGCCTGGCCCGCGACTTCGGCGACGGCCACCTGGACCTCACCTCGCGCGGGAACGTGCAGCTGCGCGGCCTGCGCCCGGCCGACGCCGGCGAACTGGCCCGGTGCGCCGCCGCCGCCGGGCTGCTGCCGTCCGCCGCCCACGACCGGGCCCGCAACATCATGGCCAGCCCGCTGGCCGGCCTGGACGGCCGCCCGCCGCTGCGGCCGCTGGTTCGCGCGCTGGACGCCGTGCTGCTGCGCGACGCGGACTTCGCGGCGCTGCCCGGCCGGTTCCTGTTCTCGCTCGACGACGGCACCGGCGGGGCCGGCCTGGCCGCCTGCGACGTCGGCCTGCTCCGGGCCGGAGACGACCTGGAGCTGGTCGTCGCCGGGCGGCTCGCCGGCGTGCGCGCTGGACGGCGGCAGGGGGAGGCGGTCCTCGCGGCGG
>JBOHCO010001580.1:0-8705 GCA_050698895.1 Streptosporangiaceae bacterium | reverse complement strand
CGGGATCTCGCCGCCGAACTCGTCGGCCATGGCGGTGAGCACGCACGGGATCGGCTCGCCGACCGCGGCCCAGGCCGTGGCGTAGGGCGAGTGGGTGTGCACCACCCCGCCCACCTCGGGCATGTGCCGGTAGACGTAGGCGTGGGTGGCGGTGTCGCTGGACGGGCTGAGCGGGCCCTCGACCACGGCGCCGTCCAGGTCGCAGACGACCATGGACTCCGGGGTGAGGTCCGGGTAGGCGACGCCGCTGGGCTTGATCACCATCAGGTCGGCGCCGGGTATCCGGGCGGAGATGTTGCCGGCGGTCCAGGCGACCAGGCCGGAGGTGACCAGCTCGGCGTGCAGGCCGGCCACCTGGGCCCGGACCTCGCGCACGGCCGTGGTCGTGGCGGAATCGATGCTCATGAACGGTTTTCCTCGGGGGTGGGGGCCAGGGGGACAGGCTCGCGGCGACGGGGCTCGGAGTTTCTTGCTGTTATCACTTGCTGTTATCAGACCTAAGGGGAGGCGGGGGCGGGAGCGGGAGCGGACGTCTCGGACGTCTCGGACGTCTCGGACGTCTCGGCCGGCGCGGACGTCTCGGCCGGCGCGGACCCCTCAGGCGGCTGGACGTGCTCGGCGGCCTGCGGCTCCTGGACGTGCTCGGTGGCGTCGGGGTGCTGGGCCAGGACCCGGTCGCGAATGGCCCGCAGCCGGTGCATGACCTCGTTCGGGCCCCGGCCGAAGTAGTCGTGCAGCCGGACGTACTCGGCGTACAGCTCGTCGTAGACGTCGGCGCCGGCCGCGTCGGGGGTGTACACCGCCTCGCGCTTGCCGCCCATGGCCGCCGCGGCCGCGGGCACGTCGGGGTAGGCCCCCGCGGCGACCGCCGCATGGATGGCCGAGCCCAGCGCCGGACCCTGGTCGGAGGTGATCAGGCTGAGCGGACGGCGCAGCACGTCGGCGTACACCTGCGTCACGAACGGGTCCTTGAGCAGGCCGCCCGCGATGACCAGCTCGGTCACCGCGACCGTGCCGGTGGCGCCGAACGCGTCGATGATGACCCGGGTCCCAAACGCCGTCGCCTCCACCAGCGCCCGGTAGATCTCCGGGGCCCTGGTGGCCAGCGTGAGCCCCGCCATGGCGCCGGACAGGAAGTGATCGACCAGCACCGAGCGGTTGCCGCTCAGCCAGTCCAGCGCGATGAGGCCGTGCGCCCCCGCGGGCTGCGCGGCCGCCTCCTCCGACAGCAGCGCGAACAGCGAGATGCCCCGCCGCTCGGCCTCCTCGAGGTAGGCGCGGGGCACCGCGTGCTCGGCGAACCAGGCGAAGATGTCGCCCACCCCGCTCTGGCCCGCCTCGTAGCCCCACAGCCCGGCCACGATGCCGCCATGCACCGCGCCGCACATGCCGGGCACCTCGGCCAGCCCGGTGGCGCTCATGACGTGGCAGGTGGAGGTGCCCATGATGGCCACCATCTGGCCGGGCGCGATGGCGTTGGCGGCGGGCGGGGTCACGTGCGCGTCCACGTTGCCGACGGCCACGGCGATGCCCTCCGGCAGGCCCGTCCAGGCGGCCGCCTCGGCGGTCAGCCGCCCGGCCAGCGTGCCGAGCTGGGCCACGGGGTGGGCCAGCTTGTCGTCGGCGAAGCCCGCGAAGCCCGGGTTCAGCGCAGCAAGGAAATCCCTTTCCGGATAGTGGCCGTCCTGGTAGATGCCCTTGTAGCCGGCGGTGCAGGCGTTGCGGGTCTCAGTGCCGCACAGCTGCCAGATGATCCAGTCGGCGGCCTCGATCCAGCGGTCGGCCCGGTGATAGACCTCCGGGTCCTCCTCCAGCAGCTGCAGGCCCTTGGCGAACTGCCACTCGGAGGAGATCTTGCCGCCGTAGCGGGCCAGCCACGGCTCGCCGCGCTCGGCGGCCAGGGCGTTGATCCGGTCGGCGTGCGGCTGGGCGGCGTGGTGCTTCCACAGCTTGACGTAGGCGTGCGGCCGGCCGGCCAGCTCCGGCAGCACGCACAGCGGTGTCCCGTCGCGCAGCACCGGCAGCACGGTGCAGGCGGTGAAGTCGGTCGCGATGCCGATCACCTGAGCCGGGTCGATGCCGGCCCGCTCGATGGCGGCGGGCACGGCGTGCCGGAGCACCTCGACGTAGTCCCGCGGGTCCTGCAGGGCCCAGTCCGGCGGCAGCGGCTCGCCGGTGGCGGCCAGGACGTCGTCTATGACGCCGTGCGGGTACTCGTGCGTGGCGGTGCCCAGCTCGGCGCCGTCACTAACCCTGACGACCAGGGCCCGCCCCGACAGCGTCCCGAAGTCCACCCCGACTACGCAGGCATCCGGCCGGCCCGGCGCATCCGGCGCGACCCGCCGGCCCGGCACGTCCGGGGAGCCTGCGGCACCCGGTTTGTTAGCGCTCACACTCATGATCTGGCTGAACCTCCCTAGCTGTAAGCGAGTCGGCGCCCGTTACGACCGGGCTGTGTCCCTGGCCGCCGCGGTGCTCTCCCGCACGATCAGCGCCGTGCCGACCGGGCGCTGCGGGCCGTCCGCACCCGCGCCCGCGATCTTATCGATCAGCAGCCGCAGCGCTCGCCGGCCTAGCTCGCCGAAGTTCTGCCGGACCGTCGTTAGCGGCGGGCCGAAGTACCCGGCCTCCGGGATGTCATCGAAGCCGACGACACTCACCTCGTCCGGCACCCGGCGGCCGCTCTCCGCCAGCGCCCTGAGCACGCCCAGGGCCATCTGGTCGTTCGCGCAGAACACGGCGGTGACCTCAGGCCGGCCGGCCAGCTGGCGGGCGGCGACATAGCCCGAGCGTGAGGACCAGTCTCCGGTCAGGATCGGCGGCACGTGGACGCCGGCGCTGTCCAGCGCCTGCCGCCAGCCGGCGGTGCGCTCCCGGGCGTCCAGGCTGGTCTGCGGGCCGGCTACGTAATGCACGCTGTGGTGGCCCAGGCCGAGCAGGTACCGAGTGGCGGATATCGCCCCGCCCGGGTTGTCGACAGCGACCGACGCCAGCGGAGCGCTCGTGCCGCAGCCCACCGCCACCAGCGGCACCTCGGCGGGCATGTCGTCCAGGGCCGCGACCGCTGAGACGCTCGGCGCGATGACGATGATCCCCTCTACGCCCTGCCCGAGCAGCCGCTCCACCGCGGCCCGCGCCGCGCTGTGGTCCAGCGCGGGCAGGCTCGCGATCGAGACGAAATAGCTGCCTGCCGCCGCCTGCTCGATCCCGTACAGCATGGACGCCGGGCCGAACAGGTCGGTGTCGCAGCTGATCACGCCGAGCGTGTGGGTCCGGCGGGTCACCAGCGTGCGGGCGGCGGCGTTGGGCCGGTAGGCCAGCTTGCTGATCGCCGCGAGCACGTTGTCCCTGGTCTGCGGCCGCACGTTGGGATGGTCGTTCACGACACGGGAGACCGTCTGGTGGGAGACCCCGGCCAGCCTGGCCACGTCCGCCATGACGGGCCGTCGCGCCACGGGCCGCGCCAGCGGGCTGGCGGCCGGGCGGATAGCCGACCCGCCCGCCGACGAAGCCATGTCCGCACTCTCCTCTCGCCTGTCAGTCTGAGTCGTCTTAGCCTGAGTCGTCTCAGTCTGACATGCTCGCAGGCACCTGGCCTGGCCAGATCTTCGCCCGAGGGTACGCACCGGCCGCGGTTCGGCCTGGTAGCCGCCGCGGGCGGGCAGGATCAGGCGCTGCGCTGGCGCTCCTCCAGGGCCCGGCGATACTCGGCAACGACGATCTCGGTGAGTTCCGTTACTGAGGTTTCCGCGCTTGTCTTGTCGAAGGTGATCCGCCCCTGCTGCAGCAGGTTCACCCGGTCAGATACCTCCAGCACCTGACCGTAGTTGTGGGCGATGATGATGACCGAGACGCTGGCCCGGTTCTTGAGGTCACGGATCAGGTCCAGGATCATCGCGGCTTCCTTGACACCCATCGCGGCCAGCGGCTCGTCCAGGAGCAGGATCTTCGCGTCCGAGTAGACCGAGCGGGCCACGGCTATGGCCTGCCGCTGTCCCCCGGAGAGCCGGGCCACCTCCACGTCGACCGACGGGATGTTGACCCCCATCTCCGCCAGCTGCTTCCTGGCTGTCTGGCGCATGGACCGGTTGCTCAGCAGCGGCCAGCGGATGCGTTCCCGGTTGAGGAACATGTTGTGGTACACCGACAGCTGGTTGATCATCGCCAGGTCCTGGTAGACCGCGTCGATGCCGAGCTCGCGGGCGTGGTCCACCGACTTGAACGCGACCTCCTGGCCGTTGACGAAGATCCGGCCCGAGTCTGGCTGCTGGAAGCCGCAGAGAATCTTGAGCAGGGTCGACTTGCCCGCGCCATTGTCGCCGAGCAGCGCGAGCACCTCGCCCTTACCCAGCCTGAGGCTCACGTCGGTGAGCGCGGTCACCGGCCCGAAGCGCTTGCTGACGTGGTCGACTCGCAGCACCTCGTCGTACGCCGGGGCGGGCGTCTCATCTTGCGGCAGTTCGCTGCTCATACATTTCTCCCCGATGCTCGCAGCATGGCCAGTCGGACGTTAGCGATCATCGCGACCAGGATCGCGAGGCCGAAGATGATGTTCAGCGGGTTCGCGCTGATCCCGGCGACATCGAGTCCGTCGATGAGCGTCGACAGCACGATCGCGCCCAGGAAGGCGCCGAGGATGGTGCCCTGGCCACCGAGCATCGCGGTCCCGCCGATGACGGCGGCGGTGACGGCGTAGAACATCGGCGTGTAACCGCCCGCGGTCGGGTCGATGGTGTTGGTATAGAAGGCCGTCTGGAGGCCGACCAGAGCCCCCAGCGTGCCCGTGATCATGAAGTTGCCGTACCTGATCCGGCCGGTGCTGATGCCGGCCTCGCGCGCCCCGAGCTGGTTCCCGCCGGTCGCGATGGTGTGCAGGCCCCACCGGGTCCGGGTGAGCACGACATGGAAGATCGCGACCAGGATGACCGCCCAGATGATCTGGGACCACGGGCTGGCGCCGATCCACCGCCCCATGCTTGCCGTGCTCGCCGGGATGGGAAACGGCTCGGCGTGTGAGGTGGTCAGGAGGAGCCCGTCCAGGACGAAGCCGGTGCCCAGGGTGGTGATGAACGACGGCAGCCCCAGGGTGACCGTCAGGAATCCGTTGACCCAGCCGGTCACGGTGCCCATCAGGAGCGCCAGGATGATCGCCAGCAGTGCGGGCACGTGGTCGTAGGCGACCAGGAAATACATGATGAACGGCGCGAAGGCGAAGACGAACCCGACCGATAGGTCGATCTCCCCGCAGATCAGCAGGAACACCTCGCCGATCCCGATGATGATGATCGGTGCCGCGTTCTCCGACAGCAGGTTCACGGCGTTCGTCTGGCTGGCGAACGTCGATGAGTACCTAAGCCCGAAGTAGAGCAGCAGCGCGACCGTGACCACCAGGACCGTGGCCTCTCGCTGCCGGGCGAACACGCCGCCAGCGCGCCCGAGCTGGCCCAGCACGCCGCCGGGCCGCGAGGGCTTGCCCGCCGGCGTGAGCGCAGGGCCGCTGCGCTCGGTGGTGTTGCTCACATCGCCTCCAGTTCCGTGCGTTCATGCTGAGCGCGCCGGCAGCGGCGACCAGCCTGGCGAACCCAGGCCAAGCCTGCCTCTGCCGGCGCGCTGATCCAACCCGGGGGAGTCCCGGCAGCCGGTCAGGAGTCGGTCGTCGCGAGCGGCGCGCTGATCGGGCCGGTCGGCCGCGGGATGAACGCCGGGGCGGTCGACGAGCCCTGGTACCTGCTCTTCTTGGTGTACGGGGCGGCGTTGCTCTTGGTGATGAACGACAGGCCGGTGTCGGTGTCCGACGGGCCCAGCGTGCCGCCCGAGAGGTTGTACAGGTACAGGTACATGGTCGGCAGGAAACCCTGTAGGTACGGGTCCTGGTAGATGGTGAAGTCGGTCAGCCCCTTCTCCAGGTTGCTCAGGGTGACCGGAGTGGTGTCGAAGCCACCGTTGGGGATCTTCAGGCCCGTCTCCGTCAGCGCCTGGCCCAGGAGCTCGGTCGAGCCCGCATCCACCGCGAACGCTCCCTTGACGGTCTTGTGCCCGGCCAGGAAGGCCTTCTCGGCCGAGAGTTCCGCGCCCGTCTCGGCGCCGGTCGCGACTGAGTGGATGGTGTAACTGCTGCCCAGGACCTGGGCGGCGCCGTCAAGGCGGGGCTGGATGTTCCCCGCGCCAGGGGTGGCGATGAAGATGACGACCTCACCGCCGCCGGGAACCAGCGACTTGATGCGCTCCCCCATCTGCTGGCCCGAGGTGAAGAGCGCCTGGCCCACGTAGCAGAGCCGGTTGGAGCCGATGTCCGCCACGCCGCTCTTGCTGACCGTGCCGTCGGCGTTATAGGTGATGACCGGGATACCCGCATTCATGGCATTTCCGATCGGGGTGGTGAAGGCGGTGGCGCTAATCACCGTGGTCGCGATCCCGGCGGCCTTCGCGGCGACCGCCGAGTCCAGGTAGCTGACCATCTGCGACGCCGTCGAGGTCACCGAGCCGCCCCACTTCGGGTCCGGGATGCCGAGCAGCTTGGCCGCGTCCGCCATCCCGTACTGGGTGGGGGTGAAGAACGTATTGGTGGTGACATGGTTGACGAACCAGAACTGCCAGGCCGGGGTCTTCGGGAAGTTCCCGACGACATTCTTGGCGCCTGCCGTGCTGGCGCTGCTGCCAGCGGAACTGCACGCCGCCAGCAGCGCCGACGCTGCGGCGGTCGCGCTGACCATGCCGGTGCCCTTGAGCAGGCGGCGGCGACTCATCCCATCCTTCATGTTGAGCGTTTGGATCGCCTCATCGACCTTCGGGTCGACTTTGTCCATCGCAGACCTCCGGATTGTTGTGCGGAGTAGCACCCTCACCTGCGGGCCCAAGCCGGGCTGGCTGGAAGGAACGACATGACCCCGGCCGCCAAGGCGGCACAGTTACCAAGTGATGTTAGCGCTCACATGGTCGCCTTCATGCGTCCCTAGTGACCACAAACTAGAAGAGAATCCTGCGCAGCGTCAACGACCGGTTCGCACAGATGCAAAGATGTGATGATCCCGGTGAAACATGCTGCCCGGCCTGCGGCGCAATGTCAGGATGTCCCCGTCCGGGCGGCCCGGGCGAGGCAAGCCTTTGCCTAACGGCCCGGGGTGACCGGGCAATGGCCTTGCTTTAAGTGATCAGGCGCGGGCTGAGCAGGTGGAACTCGATTTTCCGGATGACGCTGGTGACGCTCGGCTCACCGGGCTTGCGGGCCGGGAAGTCACCGGATTTCTTGGTCTTGCGGGGGCTGGCCCGGTCCGGGCGGTCGCGGACGAAGGTGCCGGGGGCGAGGATCTTGAGCAGGAACGTGGCGAACGCGAGATCCTGGTGCTCAGGGGGAAAAAGCCACGACGGTGTCCGTCGCGGCAGCCAGGGCATGCGGGAAGCTGATCTTGTCCGGGGGGATGCCCGCGGCGGCCGCCCCGATCCCGGTGATCTTGCATATCGCCTGGCAGGCAGCGAACAGTGCCCACATCTCCTGCTCCACGCCGGCCGGGTCCTGGCTGCGCAGCACCGGCTGCCCCTCGCCCATGCCGGTCTTGTGGTGGCCGATGACGGTCTCGCATTCCCACCGGGCGGGGTAGCAGCACGCGAGATCCAGCGCCGGGTACTGCTCAGGGTCGAGCAGGCTGGTGACCAGGCAGAACACCTCGGAGGTCTCCTCGTCGCCGCCGTCTTCGGGGGTGGTGTGCACGGTGTACTCGATCACCCGGACGGTCAGCGGCGGGCCGCCGGACCTGCGGGGCGGCGTCAGTTCCGCCAGATAGGTGCCGTCGGCCAGGACTTTCACCGGCTTGAGGGTGAAGGACGCCGGGGCGCGCCACAGGATGTGCGCCCCGGTGGCCAGGAACTCCCGCGCCAGCCGCCAGGACAGGAACTTGCGGTCGGCCAGCACCAGCATCCCCGGCCCGAAGCAGCCGGACTCCAGCAGGTCGCGGGCCAGGGCCTGCTCGGAGTCCCGGTAGGGGCCCATCGATGCCCCGAGCAGGCTCCCGGTCCCGGACTCCGCCGCCGCCAGCCACCTGACCTGCGGGAACGCTCCGTCCCGGGTCTGGCTGGCCGGCGGCCGAAGTGCTCGTCGTTCGGCTTGCTGTCCGGCGCGTCCGAGGTGGACCCGTCGATCGAGACGACCCGCAGCCCGCAGCAGGACACCTCCGGCGCCTCAGCGTCACCGATCGGCCCGGTGACCTCCTCGAACAGGAACCGGACCGCCGCCGGGCCGAGCTTCCGGCGGCCCCGCGACAGCGAGGAGATGTTCGGCTGCCGCCACCGCCGCCCGTCCCCGGCATCCACCCAGCCGCCCGCATCCAGATGCCCGGCCAGCAGGTCAGCGGCACGCCGCTGATGGTACAGCCCGTCCGCCAGCCTGGTCATCACGTGCCCGTACCCGCAGTTTCGGCCCCTGTACAGCCACAGCGCCAGCACGAAGTACATCACCAGCCGGGCCGGCAGCAGCCGGCGCCGCTGCTCCCGGACCCCGGCCGCATCCACCGCGGCGTCCACCAGCTCCGGCGTGAAAACCGGCCCTCCTGCCGGTTCCGTGGGTGGTCACCGGCCGGGAAGTTGTGGCCGGAGGCCGCCGAGGGTGAGCATGGCTAGTCCGATGAGGGCGGCGGGGTGGTGGAACCCGAAGGCCATTCTGGTGATGACGCGGATTTTGGTGTTCACCGATTCGATCAGGCCGTTGCTGA
>JBOHCO010001579.1:0-3311 GCA_050698895.1 Streptosporangiaceae bacterium | reverse complement strand
TGTCGGCCAGCGCGAGCCGGCCGGCGGCGCCCGACAGCAGCCGCAGCGGCAGGCGCAGGACGAGCTCGGCGGCGGCGACCAGGAGCGGGCCGAGGAACGCCACGGCGGCCATCGAGATGAGCAGGGTGAACAGCGCGTTGCTGGATTGCTGGCCGGGGCTCGCGTTCTGGCCGAGCGCGAAGATGCCCAGGGCCACGGCGCCGCCCAGGGCGATGATGCCGAGCATGACCCGGACCGGGTGCGGCCAGCGGCGCTCCACGGACGCCTCGGCCAGGGCCTCCGCCGGCCGGACCCGGCTCGCTCGCCGCCCGGCGACGAACCCGGCCAGCTCGGCTACGAGCACCCCGGCGCCCGCCGCGATGAGCAGCACCAGCGGGCTGGTCCACAGCCGGGTCCCGGCGGGGATGAACTGCTGGCCGGCCAGGCCGCGCAGCGCGAGCGACGACAGCCACACTCCGGGCAGGTAGCCGATCAGGGCCCCGAGGATCCCGAGCACGGCCAGCTCGACCATGATCATGCGCCGGAGCCGGCCGGACGAGGCCCCGACGGCCCGCAGCAGCGCGAACTGACGGCGGCGCTGCAGCACCGACAAGGACACGGCGCCGGCCACGACGAACATGGACACGATGACCATGACGATGCCGAGATTGAGCGCCAGCGCCGACAGGTTGCCCTTGTCGGGCGCCGCGGCCAGGTCGGCGGCCGGCCCCCGGGCGGTCCCCGTGACCACAGAGAGGTGCGCCCCGGCGAGCCCCGCACTGGCGAGCGGTGTGTTGGCGAGCACTGTGTTGGCGAGCACTGTGCTGGCGAGCACTGTGCTGGCGAGCACCGTGCGGACCCGCGCGGCCAGCGCGGGCGCGGCCGTCCCGCGGCGCGCGATGACCCCGATGAGATCGGCGCTGCCCGGATGGCCGTACTCGGCGTCGGCCTGCGCCGCGGACCAGAACACCGACGAGTTCTGGGCCGGATTCCGGCCGGAGCCGGCCACTCCGACAACGGTGTACGGCGGCTGGCTCGCGCCGGCGAGGCGGACCTGGTCGCCCGTTCGCAGCCCGGCCGACCGGGCCACCCCGGCGCCCACGACGATCTGGCCCGGCCCGGCCGGGGCGTGGCCGGAGTCGAGCGTGAACGGGGTGAGCGCCGCGCTCGGCCAGTCATACCCGGTGAGCCCGGCCTGGCCGCCCGTCACGACGCGGCCGCCGGGCAGTTCGAGCGCAACCGGCACCGATACCTGCGGGATCGCCCGCGCCACGCCCGGCAGCGCGGCCAGCCGAGCGGCCAGGCCGGCAGGCACCCGCCGGTAGCCAGGAAGCGGGACGGTTTCGGCGCTGGCGCCCTGGCCGGTGCCGTAGGTGAACCTCACGTTCGGGTTGCCGGCCACCACGACGGTGGCCCCGGCCAGCCGACCCGCCGGAAGCGTCATCGTGATGGCGGTGCCGACCAGCCCGGACACGATCGTGACCAGCAGCGCCGCGACAGTCAGCGAGACCAGCGTGCCGATCAGGGGAGCGGGCCGGCGGCGCAGTGTCGCCAGGAAGATTCTCATCGCCGGCCCCTCCCCAGCTCCCGGAGCGCCGCGGTGAGCTGCGCCGGCTCGGGGGAGTCGGCGATCCCGGCCAGGCGGCCGCGATCGAGCAGCAGCGCCCGGTCCGCGCGGGCCGCCACCAGGGGGTCGTGGGTGACCACGATGATCGTCTGGCCGAGCTCATCGACCGCCCGGCGCAGCAGTTCCAGGAGGTCGTCGCCGGTGCACAGGTCCAGGGCGGCGGTGGGCTCGTCGGCGAAGATGACCTCGGGCTCGGTGATCAGCGCCCGGGCGATGGCCACCCGCTGCTGCTGTCCGCCGGACAGGGTGTCGGGGAGCCGCCGCAGCTGGTCCGCGAGGCCGACCCGCTCGGCCAGCCGGCGGATCTTGGCCTGGTCCACGCGGTGCCGGCCCAGGCGCAGGGGGAGGGCGATGTTCTCGGCCACCGACAAGGTGGGCACGAGGTTGAGCGCCTGGAACACGAAGCCGACCCGTTCCCGTCGCGCGACCGTCAGCTTGCGGCGGCTGAGACTGGTCAGTTCCACGTCGCCCAGGTGCACCGATCCCGAGCTGGGCTTGTCCAGGCCGGCGGCGCACTGCAGGAGCGTGGACTTCCCCGATCCGGACAGGCCCATGACCGCGGTGAAGGAGCCGCGGGGGAAGCGGGCCGTCACGTCGGCCAGGGCCTCGACGCCCCCGCGGCGGCCGTAGTGCTTGCTCACATTGCTGAGGACCACGGCGTCGGCCGGAGGCGGCGAAGTTCCCAGGGGTCCAGCGGGACCGGGCAACCGGCCTGGCTGTGGTGGGCCGACCGGCGCGGGCATGGCAAACGCCACGTTCGTTGTCGTCATGGCTTCCAGCATTCCGGCCGCGGGGGGCGGCCGGAATGCGGCCTACCCACGTCCTGACCGGGGGGTTAACCCCCCGGTAGCGCCATGGGCCGGCTGGATGGATCGGGTCCGCGCGGCCACGTACAGTCGGGCCATGGGCTCCGCCACCGCCGTCTCCCGCCCGGCGGGTCTCGCGGCTCTCGCGGCACTGGCCACCCTCGCGGGCCGGGTCCTGCGCCCGTTCGTGTCCGCCCGCACCTGGCTCGAGCTGGCCTACCTGCTCGCCGGCCTGCCCATGGGCGTGGCCGGGGTCATGGTGCCTTTCTTTGGCCTGCCGTTCTCCGTCTTCCTTATCGCGCTGGCCTTGTCGGGCATCCCGTTGCTGGCGGTCATCCTTGCGGTCATCGATCTGCCGTGCCGTCTGCTGGGCCGGCGCCGGGCTCGCCGCCCGCGTCGCGGCCGTCGACGGCGCGCTGACGATCGACAGCCCGCCCGGCGGGCCGACCCTCATCACCGCGGAGCTGCCATGCGCGTCGTGATCGCCGAGGATTCCGTGCTCGTCCGTGAGGGACTCACCCGGCTGCTCAGTGAGACCGGCATTGATGTCGTCGCCGCGACCGGCGACGCAGAGACCTTCCTGCGCGCGGTTGACGCCGAGCAGCCCAGTCAGCCAGCTCCTGACCCGGCTGTCCTCGCCTACCTGGGCGCCTGACCCAGAAACGCGCCAGGATGCTGAGGCATGCTGCCTCGGCGGGAGAACAGCGAGCCGGTCCTGCACGCCGAGCACGGACCCGGTACTGGTCCGCCGCGGCACCCGGCTGACGGCGGTCGTGGGCGAGCATGCCTATTTCGATGGCCGGGCGTCGGCGCGCTGCGCTACGTTTCAGTTATCGCGCTGCCGGGCGGGAAACAGCGCCTCTACTACGAGTGCGCGACCCAGTATGACAGTCATGAAT
>JBOHCO010001578.1:0-4776 GCA_050698895.1 Streptosporangiaceae bacterium | reverse complement strand
GGGCGATCCACCGCCGCCGGCCGCCGCCCCGGCCGCCGGTGCTGAGCGGGCTGGCCACGGGCCCGGGCCGGGTCAGCACCAGCGGCCGGATCCGGTCCGGGGTGATCTCGTCGGCCCGGCCTCTGGTGGCGGCCCGGATCTGGTCCTCCATCATGGTCTTGCCGCCGGTCGGCGGCGCGGGGGGGATAGGGGGGTCGTCCCCCCTGAACGGCACGGTCATGCTCGCTCCCGCAGGTCGGCGCCGAGCGCCTTGAGCGCCCGGTGCAGGGTGGAACGGACGGTGCTGGCGCCGATCCCGAGGGAGGCGGCGATGACGGCTTCCGGCTCGTCCAGGTAGTAGCGCAGCACGAGGACCTCGCGCTGGCGGTCCGGCAGCCGGGTGATGGCGGCCAGCACGGCCTGGCGGTCCTCGCCGGCCAGGACGTCGGCCTCGGCCGAGGGCTGGGTAGCGGCGCCGGCCTGGTCAGCCGGGGACCCGCCGGGCGGCCGGGACCGCCGCAGCTGGGTCCGGCAGCCGTTGAGCACCGACGAGCGCAGGTACTGGGGGGCCTTGCCGGGGTCGGCCAGCCGGTCCCAGCGGTTGTACAGCCCGTAGAACGCCTCGTGCACCACGTCCTCGGCGCCCGGCCGGTCGCCCAGCATCACGTGCGCGAGCCGGGTCAGGCCGAGTGCGTGCTGCTGGTAGAGCGCGGTGACAGCGGCCTCGGCGTCGGTTCTCATCTCGGCCAGGTGGCCGGGGGAGGCGCCAGGCCGCAGCGCGGGGGCCGCCGCTTGTCTGCTGTCCACTTATCAGAGACTCAGCCAGGGGTCATCCGCTGCTTCATGCGAGCAATCTGAGTAGTTTTATTCGTGCCCGGGCTTTCGGGGGGGCGGTCCCGTGCACTGGGCAGGCTCGGTAGAGTCCAAGATGAGGGGCCGCGAGGCCAAATATCACTGAGCCGTCCAGCGCCGGGCTCGTCGGGCAGGCGGGCGGCATCCCGAGGAGTGCATGCAGTGCCGAAGCTCGTCTATGACTTTACCGAGGGGAACAAGGACCTCAAGGACCTGCTGGGCGGCAAGGGCGCCAACCTGGCCGAGATGACCAACCTGGGCCTGCCGGTCCCGCCCGGGTTCATCATCAGCACCGACGCCTGCCGTTACTACCTCCAGAACGGCTCGATTCCGGACGGGCTGGCCGCCGAGGTCAGCGACCACCTGGAGCGGCTGGAGCAGCAGATGGGCCGGCGGCTCGGTGACCACGCGGACCCGCTGCTGGTCAGCGTGCGGTCCGGGGCCAAGTTCTCGATGCCCGGCATGATGGAGACGGTGCTGAACATCGGCCTGTCCGATGAGTCGGTGCACGGCCTGGCCAAGCAGGCCGGCAGCGAGCGGTTCGCCTGGGACTCCTACCGGCGGCTGATCCAGATGTTCGGCAAGACCGTGCTGGACATCGAGGGCGAGGCGTTCGAGCACGCCATCGACGCGGCCAAGCAGGCCAAGGGGACCCGCAGCGACCTCGACCTGGACGCCGGCGACCTGCAGGCCCTGGTCGAGACGTTCAAGGGCATCGTCCGCGAGCACTCCGGCCGGGACTTCCCGCAGGAGCCGCGCGAGCAGATGGACCTGGCCGTCGAGGCGGTGTTCGACTCCTGGAACGCCGACCGGGCCATCCTGTACCGGCGCCAGGAGCGCATCCCGGCCGACCTGGGCACCGCGGTCAACATCGTGACGATGGTGTTCGGCAACCTGGGCATGGACTCGGGCACCGGCGTGGCCTTCACCCGCGACCCCGGCACCGGCCAGCAGGGCGTCTACGGCGACTACCTCCAGAACGCCCAGGGCGAGGACGTGGTGGCCGGCATCCGCAACACGGTGCCGCTGCAGGACCTGGAGCAGATCGACCCGAAGTCCTACGCCGAGCTCATGAAGATCATGAAGACGCTGGAGACCCACTACAAGGACCTGTGCGACATCGAGTTCACGATCGAGCGCGGCAAGCTGTGGATGCTCCAGACCCGGGTCGGCAAGCGCACCGCCGCGGCGGCGTTCCGGATCGCGGTGCAGCTGGTCGACCAGGGCATGATCGACCTGGACGAGGCGCTGCGCCGGGTCACCGGCGACCAGCTCTCGCAGCTGATGTTCCCGCGCTTCGACGCCGGCTCCGACGTCAAGCGGATCGCGAAGGGCATCAGCGCGTCCCCGGGCGCGGCCGTGGGTGAGGCCGTGTTCGACTCGGCCCGCGCCGTCGAAGAGGCCGCGGCCGGCAAGGCCGTCATCCTGGTCCGGCGCGAGACCAACCCGGACGACCTGTCTGGCATGATCGCCGCTCAGGGCATCCTGACCAGCCGGGGCGGCAAGACCAGTCACGCCGCCGTGGTCGCCCGCGGCATGGGCAAGACCTGCGTCTGCGGCGCCGACGAGCTGCAGGTCGACGTGGCCGGGCGGAAGTTCACCCTGGCCGACGGGACGGTCGTCAGCGAGGGCGACATGCTCTCGATCGACGGCTCATCCGGCGCCGTTTACCTGGGCGAGGTGGCCGTGGTCGCCTCCCCGGTCGTCGAGTACTTCGAGGGCAGCCTCGACCCGTCCGCCGACGAGCTGGTCAGCGCGGTGCACACGATCATGCGGCACGCCGACGCCCGGCGCCGGCTGGGCGTGCGGGCCAACTCCGACAACGGCGAGGACTCGGCCCGGGCGGTCCGGTTCGGCGCCCAGGGGATCGGCCTGACCCGGACCGAGCACATGTTCCTGGGTGACCGGCGGCAACTGGTCGAGAACCTGATCCTGGCCGAGGACGAGGCTGGCCGTACGGCCGCGCTGGACGCGCTGGAGCCGCTGCAGCGCGGTGACTTCGTGGAGATCCTGGAGGCCATGGACGGGCTGCCGGTCTCCATCCGGCTGATCGACCCCCCGCTGCATGAGTTCCTGCCCGACCTGACCGAGCTGTCGGTCAAGATCGCGCTGGCCGGCGACCAGGCCACCGAGAAGGACCGCAAGCTGCTGGAGGCGGTCCGCCGCCTCCACGAGCAGAACCCGATGCTCGGCCTGCGCGGCGTCCGGCTGGGCCTGGTCATCCCCGGCCTGTTCGCAATGCAGGTGCGGGCGATCGCCCGCGCGTCGGCCGACCGGGTGAAGGCCGGCGGCGACCCGAAGCCGGAGATCATGATCCCGCTGGTCGGCGCGGTGCAGGAGCTGGAGATCGCGCGCGAGGAGGTCGAGCGCGTGCTGGCCGAGGTCGCGGAGGAGACCGGCGAGCAGGTGCACACCCTGATCGGCACGATGATCGAGGTGCCGCGCGCCGCGCTCACCGCGGGGCAGATCGCCCAGGCGGCCCAGTTCTTCTCGTTCGGCACCAACGACCTGACCCAGATGGGCTGGGGTTTCTCCCGCGACGACGTGGAGGGCTCGTTCTTCAGCCGGTACATCGAGCTGGGCATCTTCGGCGTCTCCCCGTTCGAGACGCTCGACACCGAGGGCGTCGGCCGGCTGGTCAGGATCGCCGTCGAGGAAGGCCGGGCCACCAGCCCTGACCTCAAGATCGGCGTCTGCGGTGAGCACGGCGGCGACCCCGACTCGGTGCACTTCTTCCATCAGGTCGGCCTGGACTACGTGTCCTGCTCGCCGTTCCGCGTGCCGGTGGCCCGGCTCGAGGCGGGCCGGGCCGCGGCGATGGAGGCCGTGGGGGGCAGCGACAGCAGGTGACACCGGGCTACGACGAGCACGCAGCAGCCCGGTGGGCAGCCGAGCCGTCGAAGCACGCGCGCAATTCCGGGCGCGGTCCCTTCGTCAGGGACCGCGCCCGGGTCCTGCACAGCTCGGCGCTGCGCCGGCTGGCGGCCAAGACCCAGGTGGTCGCGCCCGACTCCGGCGACTTCCCGCGCACCCGGCTCACGCACTCGCTGGAGTGCGCGCAGATCGGCCGCGAGCTGGGCGCGGCCCTCGGGTGCGATCCCGACCTGGTGGACGCGGCGTGCCTGGCCCATGACCTGGGCCACCCGCCGTTCGGTCACAACGGCGAGTCGGCGCTGGCCGCGCTGGCCGCGGACTGCGGCGGGTTCGAGGGCAACGCGCAGAGCCTGCGGCTGCTGACCCGGCTGGAGGCCAAGGCACCCGGCGCCGGGCTGAACCTGACCCGGGCCACGCTGGACGCCACGCTGAAGTACCCGTGGCTGGGCCCGGCGTCGCCGGAGCAGCCGAAATACGGGGCCTACGCCGACGACGCCGAGGTGTTCGGCTGGATCAGGGCCGGGGCGCCCGACGGGCGGCCGAGCCTGGAGGCCCAGGTCATGGACTGGGCCGACGACGTGGCCTACTCGGTGCACGACCTGGAGGACGGCCTGCACGCCGGGCTGATCCAGCTCGCCCAGCTGCGCGACCCGGCCGAGCGCGCCGCGGTGGCGCAGCTCACGCTGGCCAGCTACTGCGCGCCCGGCTCGGCCAGCGCCGACGAGCTGGGCGAGGTGTTCAGCCGCCTGCTGGGCCTGGAGTTCTGGCCGCGGAGCTTCGACGGCGGGCTGCATACCGCCGCCGCCGTCAAGTCGCTGACCAGCGAGCTGATCGGCCGCTTCTGCGGGTCCGCCGAGCAGGCCACCCGGCCGCCCGGCTCGCCGCCGCTGACCAGGTACGCGGCCGACCTGACCGTGCCGCGCCAGCAGCGGCTGGAGTGCGCGCTGCTCAAGGGCGTCACCGCGCATTACGTGATGAGCCGGCCCGGCGCGGCGGCGCAGCAGGCCCGCGAGCGCGAGGTCATCCACGAGCTGACCCGGGCCGTGCGGGCCGGGGCGCCCGGAACGCTGG
>JBOHCO010001577.1:0-3151 GCA_050698895.1 Streptosporangiaceae bacterium | reverse complement strand
TGCCCGCCGAGCTGACCGGCCGGTACCTGCGCAACGGGCCGAACCCGCTGGGCCTGGACGATCCCGACTATCACTGGTTCCTGGGCTCGGGCATGGTGCACGGCGTGCGGCTGCGCGACGGGCGGGCGCAGTGGTACCGCAACCGGTGGGTCCGCTCCAAGGCGGTTTCCACGGCTCACCACGAGCCGTGGCCGGGCGGGCCGGTGCACGAGGGCATGGACTTCGCGGCCAACACCCACATCATCTGGCACGGGGGGCGGACACTGGCCACGGTCGAGGCCGGGCCGCTGCCCTACGAGCTGTCCGAGGAACTGGAGACGGTCGGCTCGTGCGACTTCGGCGGCACGCTGCCGGGCGGATTCGCCGCGCACACCAAGCTCGACCGGGCCACCGGCGAGCTGCACGCCATCGCTTACTTCTGGGCCTGGGACCACGTTCAGCACGTGGTCGTGGACGCCGCGGGCCGGGTGGCCAGGACCACCGACATCCCGGTGCCCGACGGGCCGATGATGCACGACTTCGCGCTCACCAGCCGGTACGTGGTGCTGCTCGACCTGCCGGTCACCTTCAGCCTGGGCGCGGTCACCGCGCGCAAGGAACTGCCGTACGTGTGGAACCCGGACCACCCGCCGCGGGTCGGGCTGCTGCCGCGGGACGGCTCGGGCGGCGTGACGTGGTTCGCGGTCCCGCCGTGCTGGGTGTTCCACTGCCTCAACGCCTACGACGGCGACCACGGCCAGGTGGTGGTGGACCTGTGCCAGTACGACCAGTCGTTCGACCCGTCCACGCTGTGGAACGCGCACGGCCCGGTCACCCTGGACCGGTGGACCATCGACCCGGCGGCCGGGAAGGTGACCCAGCAGCGGCTGGACGAGCGCGGCCAGGAGTTCCCGCGGGTCGATGACCGGATCATCTCCCGGCCCCACCGCTACGGCTACAGCGCGATGATCGGCGAGGTCAGCCGGGCCATCACGCCGGGCGGCGACTTCGCCGACGACGCGTTCGCCAACGCGCTGCTGCGGCACGACCTGACCGCCGGCACCGTCGAGGTCCGCCAGTTCGGCCGCGACGCCACCGTGGGCGAGGCCGTGTTCGCGCCGCGATCGGCCGACGCGGCCGAGGACGACGGCTATGTGATGGCCTTCGCGCACAACCCCGGCCGCGGCGCCTCGGACCTGGTCATCCTGGCCGCGCAGGACTTCGCCGGCCAGCCCGTGGCCCGGGTGCACCTGCCGGCCCGGGTTCCGCTGGGCTTCCACGGCAGCTGGATCCCGGACCACTAGACCCGGGTATCCCCCGGGCCTTAGACCAGCCCGGGGGCTCTGGTCTCGGTTTGGCCACGAAAGTGACTTCAGCGCTTGCGCACGCCCTGAGCTTGCCCTGAATCTTGATTCATATCCAGCCGATAGTACCTAGTGCACAAGGCAAATCCTCGATGAATGGTGATTCATCGGCCCGATACATCCAGCCGTAAAGGGAGACTCAGATGCCAGGAATCGGACGTCGCTGGTCGCTCGCCCGGATTGGCCTCGGACTGATCACCGCGGGCGCCCTGATGGCCGGGGCGCCGGCCGCCGGAGCCAGCGCGACCGCGGCTCACCAGGGCGCGGCCCGCGGAGGTGAGGGCGGCCGGCTGGTGGTGCCGACCGCGGACGGCGCGCTGCGCGGCACGACCGCCGGCGCGATGGACGAGTTCCTCGGGATCCCCTACGCCGCGCCGCCCGTCGGCCGGCTGCGCTGGCGGCCGCCGCACCCGGCGCGGCCCTGGCCCGGCATCCGCCCCGCCACCACCTTCGCGCCGCACTGCCCTCAGCCGGCCTCGCCGTTCGGGGTGGCCAGCACCTCGGAGAACTGCCTGTACCTGAACGTCTACCGGCCCGCGCACAGCTGGGGCCGGCGGCGGCTGCCGGTCCTGGTCTGGATCCACGGCGGCTCCCTGCTGGTCGGCGAGAGCGACGACTACAGCCCGGTCGCCCTGGTCCGCCACGGCATCATCGTGGTCAGCATCAACTACCGCCTCGGCGCGCTCGGCTTCCTGGCCGACGCGGCGCTGGCCCGCCGGCCGGGCGGCCCGTCGGGCAACTACGGGCTGATGGACCAGCAGGCCGCGCTGCGCTGGGTGCAGCGCAACATCGGCGCGTTCGGCGGTGACCGCCGCGACGTGACCATCGACGGGGAGTCGGCCGGCGGCCTGAGCGTGCTGTCCCAGCTCGCGTCACCCCGCGCTCGCGGGCTGTTCGCCCGGGCCATCGTGGAGAGCGGCACCTATAACCTGACCCAGGCGTCGCTGGCCGCCGCCGAGAGCGCGGGCGCGTCGTTCGCGACCGAGGTGGGCTGCACCAGCCACGTCGCGAGCTGCCTGCGGCACCTGCCGGTGACGACGATCATCGACAACGAGAACCTCGGCGGCTATGAGCCCAACCTCGACGGCCGGGTGCTGCCCCAGTCGATCGGCGCCGCGCTCAAGAGCGGCCAGTTCAACCGGGTGCCCGTCATCATCGGCACCAACCACGACGAGTGGCGGCTGTTCGTCGGCCTCGACCAGCTCCAGGGCACCCCGCCGGTCACCGCGGCCAACTACCAGTCGATGATCTCCTCCACGCTGGGCGTGCCCGCCGCGGCGGCCGCGGTCATCGCGGCCAGGTACCCGCTGAGCGCGTACTCCAGTCCCGCGGTGGCGCTGGGCGCCGTCGGCACCGACGCCATCTTCGCCTGCCCGGCGGTGTCGGCCGAGCTGTCGCTGTCGCAGTACGTGCCCACCTACGCCTACGAGTTCAACGACGAGAACGCGCCGATGCGGTTCCTGCCCAACCTCGGCTTCCCCTACGGCGCCTACCACGCCGCGGAGCTCCAGTACCTGTTCACGCTGAGCAACACCCCGCTGCCCGCCACGTTCACGCCCGCGCAGCAGGACCTGGCTTCGGCGATGCAGCGGGACTGGACCACCTTCGCCCGGTTCGGCGCGCCGTCCTTCGGCGCGGCCTGGCCGCGGTTCACCCCGACCGGCCTGCAGGCCCTGTCGCTGGTCCCGCCCCGGCCGCAGGTCGAGACGGACTTCGTGACCGAGCACCAGTGCGCCTTCTGGGCCAGCCTGGCCGGCTGACCCGCCGCGTCCGCCCGGCCCGCGCCCTAGGCCGTCCGGGTGGCCCAG
>JBOHCO010001576.1:0-9815 GCA_050698895.1 Streptosporangiaceae bacterium | reverse complement strand
GGCCGGCGCGCTGCGCATGACCGCCGCCGAGCACCGCTACCTGCGAGTGCTGGCCAACGGGCCGGGCGACGAGGACGGCGCCCCGGCCGGCGCGGCGGCGCCGCCGGAACGACTCGATCCGGGCGTGGCCGACCTGGTGCACCGGCTCGACCCCAGCCCCACCTACGTCAAGGGCCGCCGCTGGGACGTGCTGGTGGCCAACCAGGCCGCGCGGGAGCTGTTCACCGACTGGGCGGCGCGGCCGCCCGGCGAGCGCAACCTGGTGCACTGGATGTTCACCGCGCCGCGGGCCCGCGAGGTCTACCTGGACTGGGAGTCCGAGGCCCGGGCCATGCTGGGCCGGTTCCGGCTGGCCGCCGCGCGCCACCCGGCCGATCCCGACTTCCAGGCCCTGATCGACGCGCTGCACCGCGACAGTGACCGCGTCCGGGTGTGGTGGCCGGCCCACGACGTGCGCCCGGTGGGCAGCGGGACCAAGAAGCTGCGCCACCCCCGGCTCGGCCCGCTCGACTACGCCCACGTCGTGCTCCAGGTCGCGGACAGCCCCGAGCAGACGCTGGTCACCTACACGGCGGCCAGCGCGGACTGATCACCGGTCGCCGACCGTGACCTCGAAGCCGAAGTGCTCACTCCTCGGCGCGGCGGGGCGGCTCCGCGCGGGCGGCCGGTTGGGCGGGCCCGGCCCCGGGCGGCCGGCTCCAGGCGATCCGCGTGATCAGCCGCCGGCCGGGCCCGGGCCGGACCACGGCCAGCGTGCCCAGGCAGGTCGCGGCGAGCAGCACGTACGGGATCAGGTCCGAGGTGGCCTGGGCGATGGCCCCGGTGGCGCCGGCCGCGACCGCCTGCCCCGAGGCCCAGGCCAGGTTGGCCAGCCCGAAGGCCAGGCCCTGGTTCAGGCCCAGCCGGTCCGCGCCGCCGCTGAGCAGGGACATGGCCGGCGCGAACATCGTGCCGAACGACGGCATGCCGACGATCAGCACCGCCACCAGCACGAGCTCCGGTGCGAGGATCGGTGCCAGCAGGCTGAGCACCACGGCCGCGGCCAGCGACAGCTGCACGGGGGCGACCGGCCCGCGCCGGTCGGACAGCCGCCCGGCCAGCGGCGAGAGCCCGGCCTCCAGCGCCGCGGAGATCAGGAACGTCGCGCCGATGATCGTGGCGCTGCCGCCCAGCGCGCTGATCCGCAGTGGCGCGAGCACGTCCAGCACGCCGAACCCCAGCCCCGGCAGCATGGTCAGCCACATGCCCGCCACCACGTCCCGGTCCCGCACGGCCGGGATCGCGGCCCGCAGGCCCTGGGCCTGCGTGCCGTGCGGCCGCGGCACCAGGAACGCGGCCACCATCAGGATGGCGCCGGCAACGGCCGCGGCCGAGAAGGCCGGGCCGGTGCCCACCTGGCTGGCCACCGCCCCGATCACCGGGCCGAGCAGGGCGCCGCCGACCGCCGCGCCCAGCGCCGTGCCGAGCAGCTCACCGCGCCGCTGCGGCGGGGCCACCGTGGCCAGCCAGGCCATCCCGGCGGCCCAGGTGCAGGCGCCGCCCACGCCCTGGACCAGGCGCGCGGTGTCCAGGATGACCTCGGCGTGGGCCCAGCCGAAGATGAACGTCGACACGATCATCAGGGCCAGGCCCAGCAGCACCACGAGCCGGCAGCCCAGCCGGGAGGTCAGCACCCCGCCCGGCAGCGACCCGATCAGGGTGCCGATGGGATAGGAGGCCACCAGCAGGCCCACGCCCGACTTCGACAGGCCGACCGTGTGCACGTAGTGCGGGAGCAGCGGGGTCAGCGCGGTGAAGAAGATCGTCTCGACCAGCACCAGCACGCATACAAAGACCAGCAGGGCGCGGACCCGGCGGGGCAGCGGGGCCCTGGCGGCGGTCGCCTCAGGGCGCGGTGTCACCTCGCCTCGCGCCACGCCCGTCCCATCCTGCTGTCCTCCGGCCGGTCACGTCGGTCGGCCCGTCGCTGGCCGCCCGTGCGTGGGCGTCCGTCCCCGCCGGCTGCGGGCGGGCCGCGCGCGCCGCGGCCACGCCGGCACCGGCCTCCTCATGATCATCCGCGGCACGCCCGGCGGGCAACCGCGAATTCGCCCGGACCGCGGCCCGAGCCACGCCGATGGCGTGGTCGAAGACCAGCCTCCCGCCGAAGTACCCGCCCGTGCAGGCGACGATCGCCGCCGTCAGGGAGAGCGCGACCACGCCGGGCGGGGTCGAGGCCCTGGAGCCATAGTCGCTGAGGCGCCAGGCTACATCGCCCGCACCGATCATGAAAGCGGCGGCCACCACGCTGACGTGCGCGGCGACCATGCCCAGCGGGTCCGGGGCGCCGTCGGCCACGGCCCAGGAACTGCCCGGCCACTGCCGTATCAGGTCCCGGAACCCGGTCCCCATGGTGATCAGGCAGATGATCAGGCCGCCGATGAGCACGAACGTGCCCGCGTGCCAGAGCTGGCCCGCCCACCCGTACCGGCCGCCGGCCACCGCCGACGTGATATCAAAACCGGCCGCGAAAACATAGGCCGCGATGGGGAAATGGGTAAAAGGCGGGTGCACCGGCTTAATATGTGCACGAAAGCGGTGAGATCTGCCGGTCACTTGTTCCGCCTTATGTTTACAGATTGCCGATAAGGTACCGCGTACCCTGCCGTCCAGCTTCTTTTTGGAGTAAATCAGGCCGGGCGGGTTCATGGGCCGCCGCGGGCGTACGGGACCGGCCGGGGGCCGGGTCCTGGCCCGGCCGGGGTCAGGCCGCGACCGGGAGCGGCCGGCGAGGCTGGCCGCCGGATCGCCTTCGTGCTAGACAGAATTTAGAGCCCCGTTTACAGTTGACTGTATGGTCAGTCAATTGAGTTACCCTGCTGCCCCCATCGACCCCGCCGGGCTCGCGCACACGCTGCGGCCCTTTGGCGAGAGCACCATGCTGCCCAGGGCGGCCTACACCGACCCCGAGGTGTTCGCCTGGGAGCAGCAGAACTTCTTCGGCGGCGGCTGGACCTGCGTCGGGTTCTCCTCGCTGCTGGCCCGGCCGGGCGACCAGCGGGCCGAGCCGGCCGGCTCCGGCAGCGTGCTGCTGACCAGGGATGATGACGGCGTCCTGCACGCGTTCGCGAACACTTGCCGGCACCGCGGGCACGAGCTGCTGGGCGTGGGCGAGACAGCCCAGCGCAACACTGTTATCTGCCCTTATCACTCCTGGACCTACAGCCTGGACGGCGCGCTGCGCTTCGCCTCCGGGTTCAGGCCCAGCGCCGGCTTCGACCGGTCGGCCTGGGGGCTGGCCGAGCTGCCGGTAACTGAGTGGCACGGACTGATCTTCGTGGACGGCTCGGGCGGGGCGGCCGGGCCGCTGGCCGACTCGCTCGGCGAGCTCGAGCCGCTGCTCGCGCCCTACGAGCCGGAGCGCCTGGCCATTGCCGGACGCCACCGTTACGACGCCGCCGCGAACTGGAAGATCCTGACCGAGAATTACCACGAGTGCTACCACTGCCCCGTTATTCACCCGGAATTGTGCAAGGTCAGTCCGCCCAAGAGCGGCGAGAACTATCACAATGAGGGCGCCTGGGTCGGCGGCTGGATGGACCTGCGCGACGGCATGGACACCATGTCGCTGGACGGCACCAGTCACGGCGTGCCGCTGCGCGGCCTGGACGCCACCGGCCTGCGGACGGTGATCTACGTCAACCTGTTCCCGAACGTGCTGCTCAGCCTGCACCCGGACTACGTGATGACGCACCGCCTGATGCCGCTGGCCGCCGACCGCACGATGATCGAGTGCGTCTGGTCCTTCGCGCCCGAGGCGACCGCCGACCCCGGCTTCGACCCGTCCTACGCGGTCAACTTCTGGGACATCACGAACAAGCAGGACTGGCTGGCCTGCGAGTCGGTCCAGCGCGGGCTGTCCTCCGAGCACGCCTCGCCGGGGCCGCTGTCGCCGGACGAGGACGCGGTCTACCAGTACGTCACCATGGTCGGGCGGGCCTACCAGGGCGAGCCGGTCTGGAACCGGGCCGGCAGGACCGCTGTCGCCAGCTAGCCGCTGTCGCCAGCTAACCGCCTTCGCTAGCTAGCCGCGGTCGGCCGCCGGGCGCTTGGGCGCCCATAGCTGATCGGCGTCCCCGGCCTCCAGCCGGCCGCGGTATACGTCGATCTTGTGGTCGATGACCTTGAGGTTCTCCTGCACCTCGGCCAGCCGGGCCAGCACCACGGCCCGGTGCTCCTCCATCAGGGCCAGCCGCTCCTGCTCGTTGCCAGGTCCGGCGGCGACCATCTGGGCATAGCGGCGGATGTCCTTGATCGGCATCCCGGTGGCCCGCAGCTTGGTGCAGATCTTGATCCACTTCAGGTCCTCGGCCCGGTAGCGCCGGCTGCCGCCCTGGGTGCGGTCCACGGGGGTGATGACCAGCCCGGCCCGCTCGTAGTAGCGCAGCGTGTGCGCGCTCACGCCGGTGTGGCGGGCGGCCTCGGCGATGGACAGGCCCGCCTGAGGGCCGCTGCGAGCGGCCGCGGCCGCGGGTCGCGGTTTGACTTCGAGCACGCTCTAAATTCTAGCGTCGAGCTCAGACACGGGAAACCGCACTGCCCAGCGCCGGCGGTGCCTGCCGATTGGACCCCCATGCCCGAGCTCAGCCACCGCCGCCGACTCCTGGTGCTCGCGATCTGCTGCGCCAGCATCATCGTCGTGGTGATGGACATCTCCATCGTCAACGTCGCACTGCCGACCATCCACCGGGACCTGCACACCTCGGAGTCCGGCCTGCAGTGGACCATCGACGCCTACACCCTGGTGCTGGCCAGCTTCCTGGTCCTGGGCGGCTCGACCGCCGACCGCGTCGGCCGCCGCCGGGTCTTCCAGACCGGCCTGGCCGCCTTCGGGCTCGGCTCGCTGCTGTGCGGCCTGGCCCCGACCATCGGCTGGCTGATCGCGGCCCGGGCGCTCCAGGCGGTCGGCGGGACGATGCTCAACCCGGTGGCGCTGGCGATCACCGCCAACACCTTCCCCGACCCGGCCGAGCGGGCCCGGGCCATCGGCGTGTTCGGCTCGATGTCGGGCCTGGCCCTGGCGCTGGGCCCGATCCTCGGCGGGGTCCTGGTCGACGGCCTCGGCTGGCGGGCCATCTTCTGGGTCAACGTGCCGATCGTGATCGCGGCCATCGGGTTTGCCGCGCGGTTCGTGCCCGAGTCCCGCGCGGCCAGGGCCCGCCGGTTCGACCCGGTCGGACAGGTCCTGATGATCGCGGTCCTGGGCGGCCTCGTCGCCGCGATCATCGAGTCCGGCCGGCTGGGCTGGACCTCGCCGGTCATCCTCGGCCTGCTCGCCGTGGCCGCGCTCGGCCTGCTGGGCATCCTGCGCTACGAGCCGCGCCGGGCCGACCCGCTGCTGGAACTGCGGCTGTTCCGCAGCGTGCCGTTCAGCGCCGCGATCGTCATGGCCCTGCAGGCCCTGTGCGGATTCAGCGCGTTCCTGTTCGTGACCACGCAGTACCTGCAGGACGTGCGCGGCCGGTCGGCGCTCGCCGCCGGGCTGTGCCTGCTCCCGGTCGGGGTGCTGGTGCTGGTGCTGTCGCCCCGCACCGGCCGGCTGGTCGGCGCGCGCGGCCCCCGGCTGCCGCTGGTGGTCGCCGGGGCCGCGCTGGCCCTGGGCGGCGCCGCGTCGCTCGGGCTCGGGCCGGCCACCCCGCTGCCCGCCGTGATCGCCAGCTTCCTGCTGTTCGGCATCTTCCTGGGGACCGTGAACCCGCCGATCACCAACACCGCGGTCTCCGGCATGCCCCGCTCGATGGCCGGGGTGGCCACCGCGCTGGCCTCGGCCGGACGGCAGACCGGCACCACCCTGGGCGTCGCGATCGCCGGGACGATCGTGGGCTCGGCCCTGGCCCGCGGCGGTACGGCGTTCACCCGCGCGGAGCACGGGGTGTGGTGGATGGTGCTCGGGCTCGGTGCCGGCCTCGGGGCGCTGGGACTGCTCAGCACCGGGCGCTGGGCCCGGGCCACCGCCGGGCGGGCGGCGGCGCTGTTCGAGGCGGTCGACCGGGGCGCGGATCCGGGCCCGGCCCAGCCCGCGGGCATGCCCGGCGGCCGGCCGGTGTTGGCGTCTTCGTGGGCCATGCCACAGACGCCGATCGCGAAGGAGCCCGAGAATTGAGCCTGTACGACATTCCTCTCACCACCCTGGACGGCCAGCCTGGATCGCTGCACGACCTGGCCGGCAAGACGCTGCTCGTCGTCAACGTCGCGTCCAAGTGCGGCCTGACGCCGCAGTACAACGGCCTGGAGCGGCTCCAGGAGCGGTTCGCTGACCGCGGGTTCTCCGTCGTGGGCTTCCCCTGCAACCAGTTCGGCGGGCAGGAGCCGGGCAGCGCCGAGGAGATCGCCGAGTTCTGCTCGGCCACCTACGGCGTCACGTTCCCGATGTTCGAGAAGATCGAGGTCAACGGCCCGGACCGGCACCCGGTCTACACCGAGCTGACCGCGCTGCCCGACGCCGAGGGCGAGGCCGGCGACATCCAGTGGAACTTCGAGAAGTTCCTGATCAGCCCCGAGGGCCAGGCCGTCGCGCGGTTCCGCCCCCGGACCGAGCCCGAGGCCGACGAGGTCGTCGCGGCCATCGAGGCCAGCCTCCCGGCCTGAGGCCGCCGCCGCCCCGGCCCTGGCCGCCCCGGTCCTGGCCGGCCCGGCTCAGGCCGGTCCGCTCAGGCCAGGGCGCGCGGGCCGCGCTTGGTCATCTGGTCGGCGATGATCGCCCGCTGCACCTCGCTGGTGCCCTCCCAGATGCGCTCCACCCGCAGCTCGCGGAAGAACCGCTCGGCCACGTTCTCGCGCATGTAGCCGCGGCCCCCGAAGACCTGGACCGCGCGGTCGGCCACCCGGCCGGCCATCTCCGAGGCGTACAGCTTGGCCATGGAGCACTGCGCGTGCTGCACCTTGACGTCGGCGCCCGCGTCGATGTTGCGGGCCGTCTCGTAGACCAGGGACCGGGCCGCGAACAGCTCGGTCAGGCTGTCGGCCAGCATGGCCTGGATCGCGCCGAGCACCGCGATGGGGCGGCCCTGCACCTGCCGCTGCGCCGCGAAGCTGGTCATCTCCTCGGTCAGCCGCTGCGCCGCGCCCAGGCAGCGGGCGGCCACCATCATCCGCTCGAACCGGAACCACTCGTAGGCGAAGCTCATGCCGTCGCCCTCCGCGCCGACCAGGTGGGTCGCGGGCACCCGCACGTCCTCGAAGGCCACGATCGGGTGATGGTGCCCGATCGAGTGCGAGTACCCCGGGGTGCGCACCACCCGGATCCCCGGACTGGGCAGGTCGACCAGGAACATCGCGTGCTCACCGTCGTGCTCGCCGCCGACCAGCTTGCCCTGGAAGAACGCGAAGTCGGCCACGTTGTACGAGGTGACGTGCCACTTCTCGCCGCGGAGAAGGTAGTCGTCGCCGTCCCGCCGCGCGGTCGCCACGATGGCGTCGACGTCCGAGCCCGCGCCCTCCTCGGTGATCGCGTAGCACTCCTCGCGCTCCCCGCGGATCGCCGGGATGACAAACCTTTCCATCTGAAACAGGGTGGCCACGCCCGGCATCCAGGATGGCGGAGTGGATGCCACCCAGGCCAGTGCGTTGGTGACGCGCCCGGCCTGCTCCTGCACCAGCACCTGCTGGAGTGTGGTGTAGCCCATCCCGCCCAGCTCCGTGGGCATGTTCGTCGCGCACAGGCCGAGTTCCCTGGCCCGGGCGGCGTGCCCCGCCGTGACCTCCTCGGGCAGCTCGCCGTCGTTGAGCTCGGCCTCCACCTCCGAGGGGATCAGCTCGTCCGCGAGCGTCGCGGCTCGGGCCTGAATCTCGAGGTCCTCGTCTGACAAGCCGTACATGCGCGCCCCATCGGTAGCAGTGGCCGGAGCCTTGACTGAACGTTCAGTCTAGGTAAGAATCGGCCTCGTGCCAATGCCTTCAGCCAGCGACCAGCCAGCCTCGCTCCGGCAGCCCGGCACCGCCGCCGACGCGGTGGTCGTCGGCGGCGGCACGGTCGGCGCGTGGTGCGCCTACTTCCTGCGCCGCAGCGGCATCGACCGGGTGATCCTGGTCGAGAAGCGCACCCTCGGCCAGGGGGCCAGCAGCCGGGCCGCGGGCGTCGTCCGGACCCAGGGCGGCTCGCCCTGGGCGGTACGCCTCGGCGAGTGGTCCCGCCGCTTCTACCTCAGCCAGCACGACGAGCTGGGCATCGACTCGGGCTTCACCCAGCAGGGCTACGTGATCCCGAGCTTCACCGAGGCCGACGTCAGCGCCGCCCGCGAGCGGATGGCCATGCAGAACTCGCTCGGCCTGAACGTCCGGTGGCTGGAGCCCGGCCAGCTCGACGCGCTCAACCCGACCCTGGCCCCCGGCCATACCCTGGGCGGCACTTACTGCGCCGAGGACGGCTACCTGACGCCGCCGCGCAACGTCACCGCCTACGCCGTGGCCCTGGCCGTCAGCGGCGTCGAGGTGCGCGAGCGGGTCAGCTTCACCGGCCTGGACGTGACCGGCGGCGCCGTGACCGGCGTCCGGACCTCGGCCGGGCCGATCACCGCCCCGCTCGTGGTCCTCACCGGCGGCCCGGAGATCGCCGAGGTGGCCGGCCTGGCCGGAGTCACCGTCCCGGCGGGCGGGGTCCGGCACCAGGTCGCCGTGACCGAGCCGCATCCCGACCTCGCCCCGGACCGGGTGCCCATGATCTTCGACGTGTCGGCCGGCCTGTACTGGCGGCCCGAGGAGGGCGGCCTGCTGTTCGGGATGAGCAACCCGGCCGAGCCGCCCGGCGTGGCGGCCTGCGTGGACGAGCCCTACCTGGCGCTGATGCGCCAGCGCCTGGCCGAGCTGGTCCCGGTCACCGCCGATCTCGGCCTGCGCCGCCTGTGGGCGGCCACGATCGACTACACCCCCGACCACCTGCCGATCATCGGCCCGGCCCTGGCCCGCAACGACGCCGCCGACGGCCAGGCCGATCGGCCGGCCATCGCGGGCGTGACCGTGGCCAGCGCGGGCGGCGCCGGCATGATGTGGGGGCCGGCCGTGGCCCGCGCCGCCGCCGACGTCGCCCTGGCCGGCACCTCCGAGGTGGTCGACGTGACCGACCTCGGCCTCGACCGGTTCGACGCCGCCGGCCGCAGCCGGCTCGGCACCGACCCCATCGCCCTGCCGTTTCCCGAGGCCCTGCACCACCAGGAAAGGACCCACGCATGACCGACATGACGACGCCCTATCTCGCCGCCGCGGTGACCGCTGACCTCGAGGACTGGGGCCCGCTGGAGGAGGCCACCGGCGAGCCCATGCAGACCTCCGGGTTGACTCTGTGGCAGGACGGCGACCAGGAGGTCGGGGTCTGGGAGTGCACGCCGGGGCCGTCCCGCTGGAAGCTGGAGACCCACGAGTTCGTGCACATCGTGGCCGGCCGGATGACCGTCACGCCGGACGGCGGCGAGCCGCGGGAGATCGGGCCGGGAGACACGGCCGTCTTCCCCCGCGGCTGGGCCGGCACCTGGCAGATCCACGAGCGGATCCGCAAGGTCTACGTCATCTTCTAGACCGGCCCTACCTCCTGCGCGCTTACCTCCTGCGCGCTTACCTCCTCAGTGCCGCGTTGATGCCGGAGCTGATCCCGCTGGCCCGGACGGTCACGATCGTCGCCCTGGCCGCGGAGCCCGCGTCTTTCCACCACTGCGTCGCGTAGCCGGACGCGCCGCAGCCGGAGCTGAACCGCACCCGGTACCGGCCCGGGGCCAGGCCGATGAGCGAGTACCGGCCGGCGCCGGTGACCGTGAAGGACGCCGCGCGCCCGGCGGCCTGCGGCA
>JBOHCO010001575.1:0-1648 GCA_050698895.1 Streptosporangiaceae bacterium | reverse complement strand
CCCTGACCCGACGGCCGGATACCGTCCGCGGTGAGGGTGATGTCCGGATAGCGGGCGGTGTCGAAGAAGTCGGCCGACCGCAGGTGCTTGTCGCGCCGGGTGTTCTTGGTGTCGATCGACGCCGCGGCCACCGTGAAGGTGCCGCTGACCTCGCCGTCCGGCGAGACGGTGCCGCTCCCGCTGACCTCGCGGAAGACGCCGTTCACCGGGACCAGGCCCCACATGCTGCGGTTGGTCAGCTGGATACTGGACTGGCCGGGATCCACGGCCCATCCGCCGGCCAGGGCCCCGCCGGTCAGCAGAGCCTCGAGCGCCGGCGCGGTTACCTGGCCTGTTGGTGTCGCCATGATTGTTTCCTTGTCACATCGCGCGGAAATGAGGTGTCACCTATATGACACGTCGCAGCGGAAGGGTGTGACCGATGACCGAGGCCGGCTGGCTGGCGGAGGGCTTCGAGCAGAACCGGACCCGGCTGCGCGGGGTGGCCTACCGGATGCTCGGCTCGCTGACCGAGGCTGACGACGCCGTTCAGGAGACCTGGCTGCGCCTGAGCCGGTCGGACGCCAGCGGTGTCGACAACCTCAGCGCCTGGCTGACCACGATCGTGGCCCGGGTGTGCCTGAACGTGCTGCGGTCGCGGCAGGCGCGGCGCGAGGAGCCCATGGGCGTGCACGTCCCCGACGCGGTCATCAGCAGCGCGAGCGGGACGAACCCCGAGGAAGAGGCGCTGCTGGCCGACTCGGTCGGCCTGGCCCTCCAGGTCGTGCTGGACACGCTGACCCCGGCCGAGCGACTGGCGTTCGTCCTGCACGACATGTTCGACCTCCCCTTTGATGAGATCGCCCCCATGCTGGCCCGCTCCCCGGCCACCACGCGGCAGCTGGCCAGCCGGGCCCGCCGCCGCGTGCGCGGTGCCGACGTCCAGGCCCCCGACGCCGACCTCGCCCGCCAGCGGGAGGTGGTCGACGCCTTCTTCTCCGCGGCGCACCGGGGTGATTTCGAGGCGCTCGTGGCGGTTCTCGACCCGGATGTCGTGCTGCGGTCGGACGGGGGGACGGCGCACCCGGACTTCACCATGGTGCTGCGGGGCGCGGCAACCGTGGCCAGCAGAACGCGCATGATCGCGGATCCCGCCGTCCCGAAGCGACCGGCTCTGGTCAACGGCGCCGCTGGGGTGGTCGTGACGGTGAACGGTCAGCCGTTCGCGGTCATGGGCTTCGCCGTCTCGCGCGGCAAGATCACGGCGATCGACGCGATCGTGGACCCCGAGCGCCTGCGCGGCCTCGACCTCGACGCGCTCAGCCTCTGATCAGGCTGCCGGCCGCGATCAGGGCGGCCACGATCGCGGTGCCGGTGGCGGCCAGGACCAGGGCGGTCGGGCCGAGCGCGTGCAGCAGCAGTCCGCCCAGGGCGGACCCGGTGAGAATCCCGGCGTACATCGCGCTGTTGTTCCAGGCCAGGATCGAGCCGGAGGCGGCCGGGAACACCAGCGCGAGCCGGGCCTGCTGGGCGGTGAAGAACGGGTAGGCGGCCAGGCCGAGCAGGGCCAGCGCGGGCAGGACCGCGGCGACGCCGCCGTGCAGCGCCGCGGCCAGGATGGCCAGGGCCGCGGTCAGGCCAGCCAGCGCGGCCAGCCGGGCCCGGGACG
>JBOHCO010001574.1:0-2295 GCA_050698895.1 Streptosporangiaceae bacterium | reverse complement strand
CGGACGGCGGCCACGGGAGTCGCCTTGGGAGCTTCAGATGACCGACAACACGTCCCCGGAGGGCGAGCCGGGTCAGCCAGATAATGGCCGGGCCGATCAGCCGCCGGGCTACGGCCAGTCGGGTTCGGCGGAGCCTGGCTACGAGCCCGGTCCGGGTCAGGCACCGGGCTGGGGCCAGCCGCCCGGCCAGGACCAGCGGCCGGGCTACGGCCAGCAGCCGGCTTACGGCCCGCCGCCGTCGTACGGTCAGCCGCCCGGCCCGGGCCAGCCGCCTTACGGCCAGCCCCCTTACGGCCAGCCCCCTTACGGCCAGCCGCCCTACGGCCAGCAGCCATATGGGCCGGGCCCGTATGGCCAGCCGCCCTACGGCCCGCCGCCGGGCGGCCCGCCGCGCTACCCCGGTTACGGGCCCGGCGGCTGGAACACGGCCGGCGCCCCGCAGCCCGGCGGCATCCCGCTGCGCCCGCTCGCCCTCGGCGACATCCTGAACGGCTCGTTCACCGCCATCCGGCGCAACCCAGCCGCGACCGTCGGCCTGGCCGCCATCGTGCTGGCCATCTCCGGCGTGGTGTCCACCGCGTTCTCCCTCGCCGCCACCCACGCGGTCACCACCACCACGCCGGGCACCATCACCTCCAGCCAGGTCGGGCATGACCTGGCCACGATCGCCCCGCTGTTCGGGCTGACGCTGGTGCTCAGCCTGCTGGCCGACATCATCGTGACCGGGCTGCTCACCGTGGTGATCGGGCGCGGCGTCCTCGGCCAGGAGCTCACCATGGGCCAGGCCTGGAGCCTGGCCCGGCCCCGGCTGGCCGCGGTGCTCGGAGTGACGGTGCTGATCTGGCTGATATTCGTGACGCTGTGGATTCCCTACGTGGTGGTCCTGGTGCTGCTGATCCTGACCCACATCACCGCGCTGGCCGTGACCTGGGGCATCCTCGGGTTCCTGGCCCTGGTCGCGGCCGAGGTCACGGCCTGGATCCGGTTCAACCTGGCCCCGCCGGCCGTGGTCCTCGAGCGGCTCGGGCCGGTCAACGCGATGCGCCGGTCGTGGCGGCTGGTGACGGGGAGCTTCTGGCGGCTGCTCGGGATCCTCCTGCTCACCGCGATCATCGTGTTCTTCGCCGCGGCGGTGCTGCAGATCCCGTTCGACGTCGGCCGGGGCCTGCTGGGCTCGACGTCGGCGGCCGGGATCATCCTGGCCGGCATCGGCGGGATCATCGTGGGCGCGATCACCCGGCCCGTCCTGGCCGGGGTGACGGTGCTGCTCTACGTGGACATGCGGATGCGCAAGGAAGGGCTCGACCTGGTCCTGCGGGACGCGGCCCAGAACCAGGCGATGACCGGCGACGAGTTCGCGGCCCTGTGGCGCGCGCCCGAGCCGGGCCAGAGGGCCCCGGCCGCGCCGCCACCGTCGTGGTGATGTCGCGACGCGGCCGCCCGCCGGCGCCGTCCAGCCCCAGTCTCCCGAGCGCTTGATCCATGCCAGGAGCGTTTTCCGGTGTGCCGGCCGCCCTGCTGGCGGCCGGGGCCCGGCACGGGCCGGGCTCGGGCCCGCCGGTGCCGCCGGGCATCCACCGGATCCCCGCCCAGCGGCTGGCCCGCCGGGAACTGGCCAAGGCCATCTACCGGCCGCCGTTCTGGAGCCGGCTGAGCCGGGACCTCTTCGGCTGGCTGAACTCGCTGCAGATCGGCCCGCAGAAAGCCGGCTGGTGGACGCTGATCGTACTGATCGTCGTGGTCATCCTGGTCATCTCGGGCGTGCTGTACTGGATCGGCCCGATGGGCCGGCGCCGGCGCGAGCGGGCCGGGGCCGTGCTGGCCGGGACGCAGCTGACGGCGGGCGATTACCGCCGGGCGGCCGAGCAGCGGGCCGACGCCGGCGACTACGCCGGGGCCATCATCGAGCGCACCAGGGCCATCGCGGTCGAGCTGGAGACTCGTGGCGTGCTGCCGCCGCGACCGGGCCGGACGGCCAGCGAGCTGGCCGCCGAGGCGGCGGTCTCGCTGCCGGACCACGCCGCCGGGCTGCGCGATGCGGCCCGGCTGTTCGACGACGTCCGGTACGGCGACCGCCCGGGGACGCTCGCGGGCTATCAGCAGGTCCGGCACCTGGACGAGAGCATCCGGTCGGCCCGGACGCCCACCGTCGCGGCGGCCGGGCCGACCGGCGGCTCCGATGCCACGGGGCCCGCTGGCGGGGCGGGGCTGATGGCATGAGCACGACCACGCCGGCCACGCCGACCACGCCGCCGACGCCCGCCGCACCGGCCCCGCCCGCCGACCCGGCCCCGC
>JBOHCO010001573.1:0-2344 GCA_050698895.1 Streptosporangiaceae bacterium | reverse complement strand
AGGGCGCTGAGCAGCTCGCTGACCGGCTTGCGGCGGCCGGTGTAGAAGGGGATCTCGACCCTGGTGTGCCGCCGTGCGGTCGCGCCGCGCAGGTGGCGCATCAGGTCGACGATCCGGTGCAGCTCGTCGGCCTCGAAGGCGAGCATCCACTCGTAGTCGTTGAGCGCGAAGCAGGCCACGGTGTTGGCCCGGACGTCGGGGTACTCGCGGGCCATCTTCCCGTGCTCGGCCAGCATCTGGCGGCGCTCGCCGTCCTCGAGCAGGTACCACTCGTAGGAGCGGACGAACGGGTACACGCAGATGTAGTTCTTCGGCTCCTCGCCGGCCAGGAAGGCCGGGATGTGGCTCTTGTTGAACTCGGCGGGCCGGTGCAGGGCCATGGCCGACCAGACGGGCTCGCTGGCCCGGCCCAGGCCGGTGCGGCGGAACCGCGCGTACATCTCCTGCAGGTCGTCGGCGGTCGGCGCGATCCACCAGAACATGTAGTCGGCGTCGGCCCGCAGGCCCTGCACGTCGTAGCTGCCGCGGGTGACCACGTCCTTGCCCGCAGCGTGCTGGCACAGCTCGCTGACCTCTGCGGCCAGCCCGGGCCGGCCGCTCTTGGACTGCGCCCCGGCCGCCTCCAGGGCGCCGGGCCCGCTGACCTTGAAGACCGACCACATGGTGTACCTGATGAGCTCGTTGAGCTCGCGTGCCCGGGGCCGGTCCGGCTGCGGCCCGTTGCTCTCGTTCCCAGCCATACCGCCATTGTCCACCCCGGTGACCGGTGCTCTTCCCTGGCCCCGGGGCGGGCGGCCGGGCGGGGCGGCCTGTTTCAGTTTCGCAGGGCGGGTAGTACGTGGTTATACGTGGCTGAGCGGCCGAGGCGTCACGGCCGACCGAAGCGGCGTGAGCCAGCGGGAGAGATCATGCAGTGGAGAGACAGATGAGCTTGCCGGGCCGCCAGCAGCACGCTCTGGACCAGATCGAGCACCAGTTTGAGGCGGCCGAGCCGCAGCTGATGGCGATGTTCGCGGCGTTCACCAGGGTCGTCGCCGGGCAGGCCATGCCGGCCCGCGAGGCGCTCGCCCGGCGGCTGCCGCGGGTGCTGCTGGTGTGCGTTATGGCCCTGACGGTGGCCGGCGCGGTGCTGCTCGGCACGCTGACCGGCAGCCCGCGCTGCCCGCGCGGCCCGGTCAGCGCCCAGGCCGCGCACATGGCGGCCATCGCGGGCTGCAAGATCACCACCACGGCGGGCTCGTCCGGCCGCTGAGCGGCTAGCGGCTGAGCGGCTAGCGGCTGACGGGCTCGCGGCGGCCCAGGTGGGCGAGGACCTGGTCGACGGCCATTTGGGCCGAGGCGATGCAGGCCGGGATGCCGACGCCGTCATAGGCCGCGCCGCAGACCGCCAGGCCGGGCTGGGCGGCCACCCCGGCCCGGATCCGCGCCACCCGGTCCAGGTGCCCCACGCTGTACTGCGGCAGCCCGCCGCCCCACCGCGTGACCCGGGTATCGGCCGGGGCCCCGCGCACGCCGGTGGCCGCGGCCAGGTCGGCGGCGGCCAGCGCGGCCAGGTCGGCATCGTCTCGCTGGAGCACGGCCTCATCGCCCAGGCGGCCCACCGAGCAGCGGACGATGCGCAGGCCGGCCTGGTCCAGGTGCGGCCACTTGACGGTGCTGAAGGTCACCGCCTTGATGGCGTGCCCGTCCACTGCCGGGACCAGGAAGCCGCTGCCGGCGGCCGGGGCCGGGAAGGCACCCTCCGGGAAGGCCAGCGTGACGATGGCCATGCTGGCGTACTTGATCTCCGCCAGCGCGGCGGCGGCCGCGCCGGCCCCGGGGACGCCGCCCAGCAGGCGGCTGGCCGGACGGGCCGGGAGGGCCAGGATGACCGCGTCGGCCTCCAGCCACTGCGGCTCGTGCGCCGAGCCGACGGTCAGCCGCCAGCCGTGTTCCAGGCGGGTCAGCTCGCGCACGGTGGCCATGGTCCGGACCTCGGCCCCGGACGCGCCGGCCAGCGCCGGGGGCAGGCTGCCCAGCCCGCCGGCCAGCGTCGTGAACACCGGCGCCGGTCCTCCGGCCGCGTCCGGCGCTGGCCCGGCTCCGGCAGCAGACTTCCGGCCAGCACCATGAGTCCCACCAGACTCACCAGACACACCAGGCGCGGTGTCAGCGTTCGCGGAAGCCCGGCCGACCTCCGGCGGACTGTCGGCAGCGTCATGGTTGGTGCTCTGGTGCTGCTCTAGCGTCACCAGAGGACCAACCATGACGTTCGGGTTCGAGGCCCCGGACCCGGCCGCCGAAGCCGGCGAGGCGCCAGGGACCCCCAGGGCTGGCGGGGCGGACGGGGTGGACGAGGCCGGCG
>JBOHCO010001572.1:0-2098 GCA_050698895.1 Streptosporangiaceae bacterium | reverse complement strand
GGTCGGCCAGGTAAGAGCCCAGCAGGTCGGGGCGGCCGCGCGCGTACCGCAGCCCGGCCAGGATGCCGCTCAGGCCGGGTCCGCGATCGGCGGGGCGCTGGCCGCCGGGCCTGGGCAGCGGCCGGAGCCGCAGCAGCAGCGCCACCGAGACCAGGAAGCTGACCGCGTCGAGCCCGTAGGCGATAGCCGGTCCCGGCCCGGCGGCCAGCACCCCGCCGATCGCCGGCCCGGCGATCGCTCCGGTGCTGGTGCCCAGGGACAGCAGCGCCGACCCGGACGCGAGCTGATCGTCGGGCAGCAGGCGCGGCACGGCCGCGTCCAGCGAGGGTCGCTGGAGTGCGGCCAGCGCCATGGTGACCGCGGCGCAGGCGTACAGCGGCCACAGCAACGGCCGGGGCACCGCGGCATTGACGGTGAGCGCCACCGCGGTCAGGCCCAGGCCGGCCTCGGTCCAGACGGCCAGCCGGCGGCGGTCGAGCCGGTCGGCGAGCACCCCGCCGTACAGGCCGAAGATGACCAGCGGGACGACCTCGACCGCGCCGAGCAGGCCGACCAGGACCGGGGAGCCGGTCAGCTGCCGGGCCTGCACCAGCAGCGCGACCTGGGATACCTGGGTGCCCAGCAGGGTCACGGTCCGGCTGGACCACAGCAGGCGGAACTGCGCGTGCGCGCGCAGCGGGGACAGGTCAATGGGAGAACGGAGAGATCGGGGCGACCGGGATCGCATGACGCCGTGCCTTTGCTCGATGTGACCGGGGGGAGCAGGGCGGGGCAGATGGCGTCAGTCGGCCCGGCCGCGCAGGCAGGAATGAGGCGATGGACCAGGAGCATCGATAACAGAATCGCTAACAAAGGGGCTCCGGGTCGGCCGGGCTTAACTGCGAGCCACCTACCGGTGGCTCGAGCCCGACCTTCGGCCCCGTGCCCCACCCGCGGTCAGCCCGGCGCCCTCGCGGCGCCGGGAACCATGCGAGCTGCGAGTCACGGTCGGCACCCCAGCACTGTACCCCGATCCCGGCCGGGCGGTAATTGGGTTGCCTGGCCGCCGGGGTGCTGCTGGGCTGAGCGGCATGGCGACCATCACCGAGATCACCGAGCAGCACCGGGCGGCGTTCCGCGAGCAGGGCTTCGTCGTCATCCCCGGCGTACTGGACGACGCACTGCTGGCGACGGCCCGAGAGCACGTCGCGGCGCTGCTGGCGGCCGAGCCGGCCGGGGCCGAGCTGACCGGGCCGTACTTCCTGTGGCCGCGGTTCGGGCCGGCCGGGCATCCGCTGCTGGACGTCTACCGGGACAGCGGCATCGAGTGGCTGGCCGCCGGGCTGCTGCGCCCGGACCTGCCGGTGCGGGGGCCGGGCTTCGCCCAGCTGGCCACGACCATCCCGCCGTGGCCGCACCGGCCCGGCGGCCCGCACGTGGACGGGCTGACCCCGATGCCGCCCGACGGCCGGCCGGGCACGTTCTCGCTGCTGGCCGGGATATGGCTGACCGACCAGAGCCGGCCGCACCAGGGGAACCTGTGGATCTGGCCGGGCACGCACCTGCGGTTCGGCGCCTACCTGGCCGAGCGCGGCGCCGACGCGCTCAGCCGGGTCGAGGAGATGCGGCCCGGCCCGTACCCGGACGTCGAGCTGGGTGAGCCGGTGCAGGCGACGGGGCCGGCGGGGAGCGTGCTGTTCGCCCATTACCTGCTCGCGCACAACATCGGCGGGCACGACGGTCCGGCCGAGGCCGGGCCCCGGCAGACGGTCTACTACCGGCTCGAGGCGGACGGGCACCGGGAGCGCTGGCGGGAGGCGGTCACCAGCCCGCTCCTGGAGTTTGCCTAGCGCAGTCGCCGCCGCCGCGCTGCCGCCGCGTTGACGCAACTAGCCAGTTGCCATAAAGTAGCAACTGACTGGTTGCTACACGTGGAGGACATCATGGCTGAGCACGTATTCACCAGCACCAAGATGGAGACGCCGCCGATCGTCTCGGCCGCGGAGTGGGAGGCGGCGCGCGAGCGGCTGCTGGCCAAGGAGAAGGAGCTGACCAGGGCCAGGGACGCGATGGCGGCGCAGCGCCGGCGGATGCCGTGGACCGAGGTGGGGAAGGCCTA
>JBOHCO010001571.1:0-1824 GCA_050698895.1 Streptosporangiaceae bacterium | reverse complement strand
GGGGCGCTGATACGCGTGACATTCCTGGCCGCCGCGGTGTATCAAGACGGCATCGGTCGTCTCCGTCCTGGTGAGCTGCGGCCGCCTAACTTCACGAAGGGCTACGCGATGCGCGACGACCCAGTGGTCATTGCCCTGGTCGCCCGGGTACGAGAGGGGGACCAGACAGCATGGGATGAGGTCGTGGAGCGGTACTCGCCGCTGGTGTGGTCCATCTGCGTCCGGTACCGGCTGGGCCGCCAGGACGCCGACGACGTCGGGCAGAGCGTCTGGCTGCTGCTGGTCGAGCAGATCGGCAGCCTGCGCGAGCCCGCGGCGCTGCCCGGCTGGCTGGCTACCACCACCCGGCGGGAGTGCCTGCGGGTCCTGCGCACCGCCAAGCGGCATGACGCCGCGGGCCTGCCGGCGGAGGACCAGATGCCGGCCGACCCGGCCGCCGTGATGGTCGAGGACGAGGTCATCGCCGCCGAGCGCGACGCCGCCCTGCGGGCCGCGTTCGCCGAGCTGCCCGGCGGCTGCCATCAGCTACTGTCGATGCTGGTCAGCGACCCGCCGTGCTCCTACGCGGCGATCAGCTCGACGCTGCAGATGCCGGTGGGCAGCATCGGCCCGATGCGCGCCCGCTGCCTGGAGCGGCTGCGCCGCTCGCCGCACCTGACGGGGGTCCTCGGCGGCCCGGTCTCGGGGGGACCGGACCGGGACACGGAAGGAAGCAAGAGGTGAGCACCGTGGCTGACAGCTGGAACGACGAGGCGCTGCTCGCGGCGCTCCAGCAGGCGCTGGCCGCCCGCCGGGCCGTGCCGCCCGAGTTCGTCGAGGCGGGCAGGAGCGCGTTCGCGTGGCACAACATCGATGCCGAGCTGGCCCAGCTCACCTACGACTCGGTCCGCGACACCGAGCCGGTGGCGGCCACCAGGGCGGAGGCCGCGTCCATCCGCGCGCTCACCTTCACCTCGGCCCACCTGACCATCGAGCTGGAGGTCACCCCGGACTCGCTGGTCGGCCAGGTCGTCCCGGTCCAGGCGGCCACCATCGAGGTCCAGGCCAGGGCCGGCGACCCGGTGCCGGTGGCGGCCGACGAGATCGGCTGCTTCCTGATCCACCCCATCCCGCGCGGCCCGTTCCGGCTGCACTGCCAGCTCCCCGGCGGCGCCGCCGTGCTCACCGACTGGATCACGCTCTAGGCCCGGGCCGGCGCTGCGAACTGGTCAGGCGGCGCCGAGGGTGACCAGGGACAGCGCCGTCGCCCGCTGGAGCGGGTCGCCGGCAGCGTCGCGGCGGACCAGGCACATCGCCTCGGCCAGGCTGTGGCTGGTCCGCAGGTACTGGTGCAGGCCGACCATCAGCGGCACCACCGCGAAGTCGTTCACCGGCACCACGCCCGCCACGATCCCGGCCGTGCCCAGCGGCAGCAGGCTGCTGACCAGCCCCAGCAGCTCGTCCGCCCCGGCCGGCGCCTGGAGCCCGGAGTCGCAGCTGGACAAGACCAGCCGGTACGGCGCGCGCCGGAGCTGCTCGAAGTCGTAGACGGTCAGCGGCCCGTCGTGCATGCGCAAGGAGGAGAACAGCGGGCTGTCGGCCCGGAACCGGCCGTGCGCCGCGATGTGGCCGAGCCACGCTCCGTCGAGCGCGGCCAGCACCCGCCCGGCCGTGGCCTGCTCGTCCGCCAGCACGGTGACGTCGTCGTACAGCGGCGCGATCAGCGGGACCTCCGCGCCCCCGGTGGCCAGGCCCGGCCCGCGCGCCAGCGTGACATGACGGCGGCCGGGCACGGGCGCCGCGCGGGCCCGCAGCCAGGCGGCGGCGGACGGCGCGACGCTGAAC
>JBOHCO010001570.1:0-2082 GCA_050698895.1 Streptosporangiaceae bacterium | reverse complement strand
GGCCAGGCCGACGAGGCCGCCGAAATGGCCGGGGAATGGGCCGACGAAGCCGAGCAGGAGTGGGCTCAGGAGCGCGCCGACCGGATGCAGGAGGCCGCCGACCAGGCGCGCGAGCGCGCGGACCAGGCCGAGGAGGCGGCCAGCGAGGCCGAGGAGCGCGCCGACGAGGCCGACGAACGGGCCGAGATGGCCCAGGACGCCGCCGACGAGGCCCGCGACCAGGCCCGTGAGCTGTACGAAGAGGCCCACCATCGAGCCTCCCACTTCCACGAGCACGCCGGGGACCACGAACACGCCCGGGACCACGAATACGACTGGGACCAGCTCGCCTGGGACCACGAGCACGACGACTCGGACGACGGCCCCCACCACCCCGCCTTCCCGGCGGACGACTCCCACGTGCACGGCTACCACTGGCCTGGCCAAGCTCCGCCGCACCACCCCGCCTTCCCGGCGGACGACCCCCACGTGCACGACTACCACTGGCCCGGTCACGCTCCGCCGCACCACCCGGCCTGGCCCGGCCCCACCCGGCCCGATCCCATGGGCCCGCCCGATCCCATGGGTCCGCCTGACCCTATGGGCCCGCCTGACCCTATGGGCCCGCCTGAGCCACCCTTCCCGGGCGCCCTCCGGCACCGGCTCCGCCCACCTAGCCCGCCCCGTCCGCCCGCCCCCCGCGGCCGCCCCGCCCGGAGCGCCCGCCCACGCCCGGCCGTCCCCGGGGCTAAGCCCAGCCCTCGCAGCCATCAGTATCGGCCGGGAGTGGCCCGCCCGGTCCCGGCCGCTGCCGATCACGCGTTTCGGCCGGCCGCAAACCGTCATTACGCCTGAGCAACAACCAGGATCCTCAGCAAGATGGTGGATATGGGTCACCGGTGGCCCAAATCCACCACGATCATGGACAGCACAATCCGGAATGCCCGGAAAGGCCATTTCGGTTGGCTGCGGCCTGTCTCATGAAGCCGCCACCGGGGAGGGCGCCCGAGGCCGGTTGTTCGCGCAGCGTTCGGCTTGACCGCATGGCGGACAGAACGCGACGATGGCCCCTATGCGCAGCACACCCCCCTTCCGTGCCGATCATGTCGGCAGCCTGCTCCGCCCAGCCCGGCTGCTCGCCGCCCGCGGCGAGTTCGCGGCCGGGAGCATCGACGCTGACCAGCTCCGGGCCGTGGAAGACGAGGCCATCGCCGAGGTCGTCCGGATGCAGGAAGAGACCGGCCTGCAGTCGGCCACCGACGGCGAGTTCCGGCGCGCGTCCTGGCACATGGACTTCATCTACCAGCTCGGCGGGGTCAGCAAGGCTCCGGGCAACCTGTCCGTCCGGTTCCAGAATCCGTCCGGCACTACGGAGTTCATGTCCGCCGCGCTGCATGTGGGCGGCAAGCTCCGGATCGACCAGACGATCTTCGAGCGTGACTTCAGCTACCTGCAGTCGGTGGTGACCTCGGCCACACCCAAGCTCACCATCCCCTCGCCGAACATGGTGCACTACCGCGGCGGCCCGGCCGCGCTGGATCCGGCCGTCTACCCGGACATCGAGGAGTTCTGGAGCGACCTGTCGGCCGCCTACGCCGATGAGGTCGCCCGCCTGGCCGCCCTGGGCTGTACCTACCTCCAGCTCGACGACACCAGCCTGGCCTACCTCAACGACCCGGTGCAGCGGGCCGAGATCGCCGAGCGGGGCGAGGACGCCGAGCACCTGCACCTGCGCTACATCCAGCAGGTCAACGACGCCATCGGCGCCCGCCCGGCGGGCCTGGCGGTGACCACGCACATGTGCCGGGGCAATTTCCGGTCCTCCTGGGCCGCCTCGGGCAGCTACGACTTCGTGGCCGAGGCGCTGTTCAGCGAGCTGGCCGTGGACGGGTTCTTCCTGGAGTACGACGACGAGCGGTCCGGCGGGTTCGAGCCGCTGCGATTCGTGCCGGCGGGCAAGATGGTCGTCCTCGGCCTGGTCACGACCAAGCGCGGGGCGCTGGAGCGCAAGGACGACCTCAAGCGGCGGATCGACGAGGCGGCCAAGTTCATCCCGCTGGACCAGCTCTGCCTGTCAGGGCAGTGCGGCTTCGCGTCCTCGGC
>JBOHCO010001569.1:0-2493 GCA_050698895.1 Streptosporangiaceae bacterium | reverse complement strand
TGAGTGGCGGGGAGCGTCGGGCACGCCGGCGAAGCCGAGCACGCGGTAGGCGACGTGCTGCACGGGCGCGGGCAGGGCCTCGGCGTAGGCGGCCCCGGCGAAGGCGACGACGAGCGCGACGGCGGCGACGGCGAACTGCACCCGGCGGGTGATCAGGGCGCGCCGACGGGGGGTCGCGGGCCGGACGTTCTCGCGGAACATGGCCAGCGTGGCGGTCTGCCGGGCTCGCTCGTCCGGTGTGGGGCCGGCGGTGAGCAGGCCGAGCAGCTGGTCGAGTCCTGGCGCGCCGGGTCCGAGGTCGCCCGGAGGGTCGGTCTTCATTCCACCTCCTCCAGGATGAGGAGGCTGGGGCTCCTCGCCGGCCGCTGGTGGTCCGGGTCCGCGGCCAGGGCCTGGACCCTCGGGTCGTCGGCCAGGGCGCGGAGCCCGCGGTGCAAGGCGACCCGGACCGCGCCGGAGGACTTGCCGAGGATGCGGGCCACGGCGGAGGTGTCCAGGCCGGCGATCACGCGCAGCGCCACGGCCTCGGCCTGGTCCGGCGAGAGGTCGGAGAGCAACGCGAGCGCCTTCCTGATGACGATGCTGTCGAGCACCTGGTCTTCCACGGTCTGCTCGTCGGCCAGATGCTCGAGCCCGGCGGCCGCGGGAGTTACGGGGTGGCGGCTGGCCGACCGGGCGACGTCAATGGCCCGGTGCCGGCCGATGGTGAACAGCCAGCGCCGGAAGTCATTCTCGCCGCCCTTGAACTTGTGCAGGTCGCGCACGACCTGCAGCCAGGTCTCGCTGGCCACGTCATCGGGGTCGGCACACCTGAGCACGCGCAGGTAACGCAGAAGTGGTGGCTGCAAGCTCTGCCACAACTCAAGGAACCCGCCCTCATCGCCAGATCGGGCCCGGGTCAGCACATCGTCCAAATCAGCAGTTTCCTGTCGCCATCACGCCGGCACATCAGCCGACGGCCCGGGGCGAGCCGGGCGCGGGATCGCGTCCCGGCCCGCCTGGGCCGCCGGCGTTACGCGGGGTACTAGCTGCCCTTGACGGCGACGACCCGGCTGTGGCTGGCCTGGAAGTTCGGGCTGCCCTTGAAGACGAGCACGAAGCGCGCCGTCACCTTGGGGTTGACCACGAAGGCCACGCCGCCGCGACGGCCGGTGGCCTCGTGGCCGATGACGGTCCACTTGTGGCCCGGCGTCCGGCGCTCCAGGAACACGAGCTTGCCTCGCAGCGGGGTCCGGTGCGAGCGCAGGTCGCCGCCGATCAGCGTGATGCGGCGGTGGTGCTCGACCGCGTGCCGCTTGGCGATCGACAGGTGTGTCGGCAGCCGCCGCACGTGGGTGGTGGCGGCGTTAGCGGCTCCGGCGGTGACCATGGCCCCGGTGACGGCGAACGCGCCAGCAGCGGTGGCCGCTCCGGCCCGGGTCAAGAGTGATGCACGCATTGCTCTCCTTCGGTTCGGCCTCAGACCTGAGGCGGCTGATTAACACCGACTTCAGCGATACGACGGTGCCGTGCGTTACTCACCCATCCAGCCGGCCGTATGCGCGTGCCCGCGATAGAGCGGTGATGTCAGCGCGGAGCGCTCTGGCGGATGGCCTAGGTCGCCTAGTGTTTGCGCAGGTCAGAATGCTATCCACGGTCCGGGACGATAGTCGGCCAGGTCCTCAGAACTTACGGCTGAGAATTACATGAGAATGCTGGCAATAACCTGATAGAAATGCGGTTCAGCGGGCTGGCACCGTCGCTATGCAGGGCTAATGGCGCGTTCGGGCCAGCGGAGAGCGCGGTCCGTACGCGGTCGCTTACGGCAAGCCGCGGAGGTAGGCCAGGCTGACCCGGACGTCGTCCGCCGGGCCGGCGCCCGCGGGCTCGGCGGTCAGCACGGTGTCCTGCTCCAGCACGAACCAGCCGTCGTAGCCGGCCTCGCGCAGCGCTCCGACCAGCCCGGCCACGTCCACGTCGCCCTGGCCCAGCGGCCGGTACAGCCCGGCCGCGACGGCTTCGGTGTAGCTGACCGCGCCGTCGCGGACGCGCCCGGCCCAGCCCGCGTCCACGTCCTTGAGGTGCGCGTGGGCGACCCGGCCGGCCGCCTCGCGGGCCAGCTCGGCCGGGTCGGTGCCGCCGATGAGCAGGTGCCCGGAGTCCAGGCAGAGCGGGATGACCGACCCGTCGAGCACCCGGCGCACCTCCTCGGGCCGCTCCACCAGCGTGCCCACATGGGGATGCAGGGTGGCCACCACTCCCCGGTCCGCCGCGCGGGCCGCGGCCAGGTCCAGGCTGGCCAGCAAGGTCTTCCAGCCGGTGTCGTCCAGTTCGGGGCGGGTGTCGTAGCCGTCGCTGCCCGTCGCGGCGGCCAGGACCAGCACCTCGGCCCCCGCCGCCGCGAAGTCGTCCAGGGCCCGCTCGATCAGCGCCCCGGCCCCGGCCTCGTGCAGCGGCACGGGCAGGAAGCCGCCGACCGCGCCGAGCCCGAACCGGCCCAGCGTCGCCGCGCGG
>JBOHCO010001568.1:0-2792 GCA_050698895.1 Streptosporangiaceae bacterium | reverse complement strand
GCGGGAGGCCAGATGATTCAGGTACTCGGCATCGACATCGGCGGCACGGGCATCAAGGGCGCGCCGGTGGACGTGGCGGGCGGCAAGCTGCTGGCGGACCGGCGCAAGCTGGCGACGCCGCATCCGGCCAAGCCGGACGCGGTGGCCGAGGTGGTCCAGGAACTGGTCAAGGCGTTCGAGTGGACGGGCTCAGTCGGCATCACGTTCCCTGGCGTGGTGGTGAGCGGGGAGATCAGGAGTGCGGCAAACCTGGACCAGGACTGGATCGGGGTGGACGCGAAAGAGCTGTTCGGGCGGGTCACGGGCCAGCCGGTGACGGTGATCAACGACGCGGACGCGGCGGGCATCGCCGAGGTGCGGTTCGGCGCGGGAGCGGGCAGATCCGGCACGGTGCTCATGCTGACGCTGGGCACGGGCATCGGCAGCGCGCTGTTCATCGACGGCACGCTGGTGCCGAACACGGAGTTCGGGCACATCGAGATCCGGGGCAAGGACGCGGAGAAGCGGGCCTCGGAGCAGGCGCGCGAGGAGCACGACCTGAGCTGGGGCAAGTGGGCGGGCCGGGTGGATGAGTACCTGGAGCACATGGAAGCCCTGCTGTCACCCTCGCTGTTCATCATCGGCGGCGGGATCAGCAAGAAGTCAGAGAAGTTCCTGCCGCTGCTGACGGGCCTGCGCGCGCCGGTGGTCCCGGCGGCGATGCTGAACGACGCGGGGATCGTCGGGGCGGCGATGGCGGCGGCCGTGACGGCAACAGCGACGAAACCGGGCTAGGGACTTGAAGCCGGGCCAGGGACTAGCGGTCGTACTGGTCCCAGCTCCAGTCGGGCTGGCGCCCGGCCTGGCCGTTGAGGTCGCGGTGCTGGGACGGACCGGGCTGGACCTGGCCGGGCTGGACCTGGCCGGGCTGGACCTGGCCGGGCTCGAACGGGCCGGGCGGCGCGAACTGCGGCCCGGTGTCGGCGGGCGGGGGCTCGATGGCGCGCTGGCGCTCGCGGAGCAGCAAGATCAGCTCGATGCCGCCGATGACGGCCCCGGCGGTCAGTGGCCAGAACGCGAGCGCGCCGTGGGCGCCTAGGTCCACGGGCTGGTGCAGCAGGGTGCCGGTCTTGCTGCTGCCGAGCTGATGCCGGAACGAGGCCAGGCCGAGGTTGCTGCCTGACCACCAGGCCAGGAACGCGGCGGCGGTGGCCCCGGCCAGGGCGCCGGCGGTGGGCAGGGGCCCGTAGCGCCGGACGCCGCCGAAGTAGGCGGCCAGGCCGATGATCACCCCGCCGACGGCGGCGATGAGGCTGAACCAGCCGTCGGCGGCGATGAACGCGGTGGTCTCGGGGTTGACGACGTAGGCGACGCCGGGGCTCTGGACCTGGAACACAGCCTGTGGCGCGACGGCGGACCAGAGCAGGCCGCCGACCAGGCCGAGCAGCGCGCCGCCGATGGCGATCGCCAGGGTCACCAACAGCGCCCGGAACTGCACCGCGGCGGTCTCCGGGCGAGCGAGTCCGGCGGCCGGGCCGCCGGGTGGCGGTAGCGGCTGCTGACTGGAATTGGCCATTCTCCGCAGCAGCGTACGTGACATTGAGCGGTGAGCGGTGATCGGGCGGGCACAAGACGCCACATTGTCCGCGCTCCGCTCTCGTCCGCTCCTGACCTGGCTCTTGGCCTCGCTCTTGCGCCCGCCCTCTCCGGGGCCCGGCAACCCTTGCTAGGTTGGGACTCTGGCCACTGAGTCACCACGGACGTCACCACGGAGCCGAGGACCGGGAAGGTCCGCGCCCGCTATGGGGAGATCATGATCGAGGCTCGCGATCTGACCAAGTCTTACGGGGGCAAGGTGGCTGTGGACCACTTGTCCTTTACTGTGCAGCCCGGCCGGGTTACGGGGTTTCTGGGCCCGAACGGCGCGGGCAAGTCCACGACCATGCGCCTGATCTTGGGCCTGGACCGGCCGCAGAGCGGCTCGGCCACCATCGACGGCAAGGCGTACAGCGAGCTGCCCAACCCGCTGCGGACGGTCGGCGCGCTGCTGGAGGCCAAGTCGGTGCACTCGGGCCGCAGTGCCGGCAATCACCTGCTGTTCCTGGCTCAGTCCCAGGGCCTGCCCGCCCGGCGGGTGGGCGAGGTCCTCGACCTGGTCGGCCTGCGCGCGGTGGCGAACAAGCGGGCCGGGACGTTCTCGCTGGGCATGAGCCAGCGGCTGGGCATCGCGGCGGCGATGCTCGGCGACCCGCGGGTCATGCTGCTGGACGAGCCGGTGAACGGCCTGGACCCCGAGGGCGTGCTGTGGATCAGGAACCTGATGAAGTTCCTGGCCAGCGAGGGCCGCACGATCCTGGTCTCCAGCCACCTGATGAACGAGATGGCGGTGACCGCCGACCACCTGATCGTGATCGGCCGCGGCAAGCTGATCGCCGACTCGGCCACGGCCGACGTGATCGCGCGCAGCTCCGAGCAGTCGGTGCTGGTGCGGACCCCGGATGCGGCCCGGCTGACCCCGCTGATCGAGGCCGAGGGCGGCAAGGTCAGCACGGTGGCCCCGACGGCCGAGCCGGGCGCCACCGCGGACACCGCCCCCGCCCTGACCGTGACCGGCCTGGCCGCCCCGCGGATCGGCGAGCTGGCCGCCTCGTCGTCGGTCGTGCTGCATGAGCTCAGCCCGCAACTGGCATCGCTGGAGGAAGCGTTCATGGAACTCACGGCGGGCAGCCTGGAGTTCGGCGAGCACGGCCCGCCCGCCGGGCCGACCGGCGGACCGACTGGCGGCCCGCCCGCCGGACCGGCCGGCGGACCGG